>NZ_JANYME010000010.1 GCF_026616895.1 Campylobacter sp. MG1 | reverse complement strand
GAAATTGTTTTATATTACTTGCTTGTGACTCTTAACATTGATAAATAAAATAACAACTAGATATAATCTAGTAAACTATGAATTAAAAGCTGTTATTCTATCTCATAAAACTTAAAGTAGGCTTAAAGTTTTAGTAAAAATTAACTAATTTTCGCCAAAACCTTAATTTTTTCAATAATATTATTATTTAAACCATACTTTTTACTGTATTTGCTAATACATGAATTATCAAAAAATTCTAAAACAACCTCTTTTTCTATGTCTTTGTAACTATAGTTTTCTTTTATAAGTTTTGCTATTTCAATTAATATTTCTGAACTTATATTATATAAGTCAATTTTAATATATTCTGTTTCAAATGCTTTAGGCATAGGAGTAAAATCGTTTTGATATTTATTATTTATTTGTTTTTGATTATTATTTTGATATGTTCTATTATCATTTTTACCTTTTTTACTAAAAATATCAATATTATTAAAATCTAAATTATCTAAATAATTATCATTTAATATTATTAAATCACTTAAAAATAATGTATTTTTTAAATTTTCTCTTTTTAAATTTATTTTAAATCCATATAACTCTTTTGATTTTTCTTCTTTATTTACAATATTTATTGTCTTAAATTCAGCTTCTAAATCACCTATAATATTTTCATTAAAACACAATATATTAAAATTTGAATAATAATCAAGTGCTTTAATACTAGCATATTTTTTATTATTCTTACTAGTTTTAAATTCTACTTCTTCTATTATCCCTAAGCAAAATACATTGTAATCACCATCATCTAAATTTTCAAAATCACTACTTTTATAATGTTCTATTTTTCTTACTATATTTTTAAATTCATCTAATGGATGATTTCCTAAATAAATGCCTAAGTATTCTTTATCAAATTCAGCAATCTCTGCTACACTAAATTCTTCTTGATTAATTATTTCAATACTACTTTGATATTCTGTTTCAAACGCTGCAAATAAGCTATCTTCAATCATTTTATCATGTTCTTTTTTTGCCTTATATTCACTAATGATATAATCAACAGCATTAAATGCACTTTTTCTATTAATCCCAATACATTCAAAACAACCCGTTTTAGCTAAAGATTCTAAACCTTTTTTATTCATATAAGCAGCATCAGCTCTTGCAATAAAATCTTTCATATCACTAAATGGCTTATTACCCCTAACTTTTGCAAGTCCTTCAGCACTAGGAATTCCAAAGCTTTTAATAGAACCAAGCCCATAGACAATAGCTGCTTTTCCGTTTTTATCAATAACGTTAAATTCCCTTGTGCCGTCATTTATATTAGGTGGTAAAAGTTCAATTCCTAATCTATCCAACTCATCTTTATATTTTTCAATTTTTGTAGTGTTACCTTCCTCACTAGTTAGTAAAGCTGCCATAAATTCTGTTTCATAATATTTTTTAAGATAAGCCGTCTGAAAGGCTACTAGAGCATAGGCTGCTGAGTGAGATTTGTTAAAGCCATATTCAGCAAATTTTAAGATAAGCTCCCATAAATCATCAGCCTTTTTCTCATCAAAACCTTGTTTTCTAGCACCATCTAAATATTGTCCTTTTAATTTCACCATTTCTTCAAGCTTTTTCTTACCCATAGCACGGCGAACTAAATCAGCTCCACCTAAGCTAAACCCACCAATGGTTTGAACTACTTGCATAACTTGTTCTTGATATACAATAACCCCATAAGTTGGCTCTAAAATAGGCTTTAATTCAGGGAAAGCATATACAGCTGGTTTTCTTCCGTGCTTAATATCTATAAAATCATCAACCATTCCACTATCAAGTGGGCCTGGACGAAATAGAGCCAAAACAGCGATTAAGTCTTCAAAGCAAGTTGGCTTAAGCCTTGAATTTAAATCCTGCATTCCAGAGCTTTCTATTTGAAAAATCCCAAGAGTGTTTCCAGTTTGAATTAAATCATAAACACCTTTATCATTTACATCAATTTTATTCCAATCTATATCAACATTATGACGTTTTTTTATAAGTTTTATAGCATTATCAATAACAGTTAAAGTCTTTAAACCTAAGAAGTCAAATTTAATTAAATCCACATCTTCAAGATAATCTTTAGTATATTGAGTTACAAGTGCATCTGATTTTGTTTGCTTAAATAGTGGAGTTTTTTTCCATAATTCTTCATTTGAGATAACTACTCCAGCTGCGTGCATTCCTGCGTTTCTATTAAGTCCTTCAAGTGCTAATGAATATTCCCAAATCCTACTTCCAATATTGCTTTGACCTCTTATATCATTTGGGTGACAAACAATATTTTTATATTCAGCTCTATTATTTAAATCTTCAATAAAAGCTTTTATATCTGGATTTTTTTCATATGCTTCTTTTAGAGTAATTTTTAACTCATCAGGCACTAATTTTGCTAAGGTATCAGCATCTTTTATTCTTAAACTACAAACTCTTGCAACATCACGAATAACACCTTTTGCGAGTAATTTACCAAAGGTAATTACCTGCGCTACATTATAACGACCATATTTTTCAACAACATAATTTATAACTTCACCACGCCTATTTTGACAAAAATCCACATCAATATCAGGCATAGATACACGCTCAGGATTTAAAAAACGCTCAAAAAGTAGATTGTAAGGAAGTGGGTCAAGGTCTGTTATTTCTAAACAAAATGATACCAATGAACCAGCGGCTGAACCTCTACCTGGTCCAACAGGAATATCCATATCTTTAGCAGCCTTAATAAAATCATGAACGATTAGCATATAACCACTAAAATGCATGTTTTTAATAATATCCATTTCAGTTATAAGTCTTTGTTTGTAAATTTCATGTTTGTCTTTATCTATATGAATTAGTCTTTTATCAAGTCCATTCCAACATAATTTTTCAAATAAAATATCATCATTATCAAAACTAAATTGTTTATTACTAGGTAATTCTAAGCCAATTTTTTTGGCATATTCAAGTGCAAATTTAAAATTTGGTGGAGTAGGGTTTCCTAAGTTTAATTCTAAATTACACTTATCAACTATTTCTTGAGTATTACTTATAACTTCAGGCACATCAAGGAATAATTCATGCATTTGCTCAGGGCTTTTTACATAAATTTCACTCATAGTATGGCGTAATTTACTATCTTGTTTTGCTTCCTCGCTAGTAGGATCAACACCAATAATAGCACCTGTATTAATTGCCATTAAGATATTTAAAGCTTGTGCCTTATCCTTATATAAATAATGTGTATCGTTAGTAGCTATTACTTTTATATTTAATTCTCGTCCCAATCTTAAAATATCTGTATCTATGTTAAATTGTGCATTTATACCCATTCTCATAATTTCAAGATAAAAGTCATCTTTAAAAACTTCTTTATACCATAATGCTGCTTCTTTTGCACCTTCGTAGCCTTTAGCACCAAAATCAGCATTAGTTTTTCCATTTTTACGTTCTTCATAAGCATTTAAATGCCAATTTACTTCTCCACCTAAACAAGCCGAACTACAAACTAAGCCCTCACTATGCTCTTTTAACAATTTTTTATTTATTCTAGGATAATAATAAAAACCTTTCAAATAAGCCATAGAACTAAGATACATTAAATTTTCATATCCTTTTTGATTTTTAGCAAATAAACATATATGCCACCTTTGTCTAGTGCTAGTATCAGCTATGTCATCTTCAGCATGTAAATATCCTTCCATACCTATAATCGGCTTTATGCCTTCTTTTTTCATAGTTTTATAAAAATCAATAGCTCCAAACATATTGCCATGATCTGTAATAGCACAAGATTTAAAATTTAATTCTTTTAATCTTTTAGCTAATTCTTTTATCTTATTTGCGCCATCTAAAAGCGAATATTCTGTATGTAAATGTAAATGTGTAAAATCCATAATTTATCCTTTAGGGCTATTTTAGTCGTTTTATCTAAAGACTTTTTAAACACAAAATCTATTTTAAATTCTTTGAATTTTTATAGAATTTAAAATAATTTTGTATTTAGCTTAAAAGGAATTATTTAAAATATCTAGCATTTTTTTATGATAGGCATTAATTTCTTCTAAATCCCAGCTATTTTTAGAATAGACTTCTAATAATTTTAGACTAATTATTATTTTTTCATTTATGAAATTTTGAAAAATATTTTTCTTTTTATTAAAATCTTTATCGCTAAATTGTGAGTTTTCACTATCGCTTATTACGGCTAAATTGCCTAAGTCATCAATTTTGCTTTTGCTTTGTGGGTAAATATGCTCAATTGAATTAATATCTCTAAAGCGATAATTTGCAATGTAATTTTTATAGTTGTTTTTAAAATCAACATCTTGCATTAGATAGTATTCATAGCGTTGTAACCAATAAACAATATTTGGATGATTATAATTTAAATCATCAAGATTGTCGTTTTTTGCTAGATTATCATCTAGGTTTTTTAGCTCTTTAAATAAATCTTCATCACTTTTACAAGTTAGTAAAGTTTCTAAATATTCACTAGGATTTCTAGCTACTCTTAAATAATTTAAAAACAATTCAAGCTTAGCATCCTTTAAATCTCCTAAAAGCTTATAATCTTCGTGAGTTTTTCTAACACTTCTTCTATCAAAAATAATTCTATATTCTTTTAAAGCATTTATTATTTTTATAGCATTTTCTTTAGAATGTTCTAATTTATTCCAAGTATTTTCTAAGAATTTGTTTTTGTTAATTTCTATATTATTTGGAAATAAAATCTTAAAAACATATAAAACAAAAGTAGGGTAATCAATAAGGCTTTCGTATATTTTTATATTATTTTCATGATTTTTGGTATTTAAAATATCATCTATACTAAGAGCTTTGTATTCTGTATTAAAATCAGCTATTTTATCCATTTGCATACATTCATTTAAAATATTTGAATAATAAAAATATTTATCATCATCTTTTAAGAGATTTAGTAAATATGATTTTAAAATATCGCTTTCATCAAGGGCTTGAGAGTTGCTATTCATATTTATAAAATAATTGCCACAATTAATACCATTTAAAATCACAAGATTTATTCTGATATTTTTAAAAAGGTTTTCGTTTAATTTTGACTTATCATTGTCTTTAAAATACTCTTCAAAAGTATTAAAAGCATTGTCTATATTCTCGCCTAAATTATTAAAATCATAATCCCAAATAGCATCTGTTATATCTTCTCTTAAAGGCATTTTAAATCTACATTCATTTTCTAAATACGCAAAATTAAAAGCATTTGCAAATTCCCCTTCAGCTTTTTGCATTTTGTTATTTTCATAGCACATATAAGCACATAAGAAAAATATAGTGCTAAGCCTTTGTTGCCCATCAATTATTATTAATTCATTATTTCTTAAGCTAGTTGTAATTGTACCTATGAAATATTCTTCGTTTGCATTTAAAATATCATCTAAAAGTATTCTTATTTGCTCTTTATCCCATTCATATAACCTTTGATAAATCGGTATTACAAGGCTTTGATTTATTTCGCTTATTTTAATGATTTTGCTATTCATAAGAAGCTCCTAAAATACCATAATTTTTAAATTCTTGCTCTAAAAATTTAAGCCTTTGAAATGAACTAATTTGATATTCCTCTAATCTTATTAAATTATCTAATCTTTTTATAAAATCATTTTCACAATTTGAGTTTATTACCATTTTAGTAATTCTTCTAAGGTCTGCAACAAGCGAAATATAATCAGTCCTTCCACCTGTAATAACCTTATAATACATTATCCTTACAATCATCCTTGCCACCCTATCAAAATCCCCATCAAGAAATTTATCAAGATATACGATAAGTGCAAATTGTGTATATATATAAGAATAATCATAATATTTGCTTTTTGGATAATTGCTTTTAACAAGTTTATTTAAAAAGCTACTTTTAGCTATCACATCTTTATTTTCATAATGTTTTTTAACCCAAGAAAAAAAGCTAATTCCATTAGCAAAACTTGCATTTATATTGTTTAGATTTAAACCTGTGCTAAAAGGTGTAATTTTGCAATATTCATCAATAATATCAATAGCCCAAGAATAATAATAAAAATCAAATTTATGCTCATCATCAAATTTTCTAATCATTGCTAAATTTTCTAAGAAAAATTGAAAATAGTTTTTAACCACTTCGTTACTTTCATATATTTTATTGCTTTTACCATTTTCAATAAATTCATTATATTTTTTCACATAGTAATTAATTAAATCATTATTGGTATTTAATACCCAATATGCTTTGATTAAATCATAATTTTCTAGCTTTTTACCTTTGGTATTAATATTATCAAAAAACACAAAAGCTCTTTTTATATCATTCGTGCTAATATAAATAAAATTAATCTTTTCTAGCTTTCCGTAAAAATTTGTTTTATTTTTTAGATATTCTTTTAAAAAATCGTAATTTTTCTTTATATTTATATGCGATATTTGATGATGATATTTGGCGTTTTTTAAAAAAACTCTCATTATCTTTACCTAAAGCTATCAAAATAAGCTTTATAGTGGTTAGCCTTTGCTGTCCATCTATTACCTCGTAAATTGTTTCATTATCTTCTGTTACTTTGTTAGTTTTGTATAAAACGATAGAACCTAGCAATGTTATATTTTTGTTACTTTCAATATCTTTTAAAAGCGTTTTTATATGATTTTCATTCCAAACATAAGGGCGTTGATAGTCTGGTATAATTAAGTTTTTACCTAAAAGTCCTGTAAAATCAATAATTTTTGAATTTATACTCATTTTCTCTCCTTAGCTTAAAAAGTATTTTGTAAATATTTTAAATAAAACTTAGGCAAAGTTTTTAAACTTGGGCAATTATCAAACATATTACTTAATTGAAAAAAAATTTTCTATCTTACTAGTATTGAACTCAAGCTTTTGATTAAAACTTTTACAATAATAAAACATATTTTCCATATTTTCTACATTTTTTGTATCAAATTCAAGCCCTTGATTAAAATCTTCGCACCAAGCAAACATCCTACTCATACTAACAACATTGCTAGTATCCCACTCGCCTACCCCTTCATAATCAGCCCTACCACCAAATAAATCGCTCATATCGGTAATTAACCCTGTATCTATCTCATTAAGCTTGATAGCTGGATTTGCGATTAAAGTTTGTAGTTCTTTTTTATTTTTTGGAAAGTATTTAAAAGTTTTTTTTAATGGGTCTAAAAAAGCACTCACATCTATTTTATCGCTATAAAAATTACTTTTATAAAACATTGATTTAAAAGCTTTATTTTTAAGCTTGCTTAATCCATCATAATTTTGTCTAGTTGAATACGCAAAAAGATTTCTAAAATCATAAATATTTGCAGTATCAATCATAGCTAAAGGCAAACTTTCATCACATACAAGTAGCATTAATTCGGCTTTATTTTTAGGACTTACTATGGCGTTTTTAATATTTAATTTTAAATTACTAAACAAAAACTCACTCTTATTAGCACATCCATCTATCATAGAATAGCATTCAAAAACTTTTAAAATATCAAAGTTAATTAAGCTAATGTTTTTTAAATCAAGATTATTACAAGCATAAAACATCTTATTTGCATATCTTAAAGAACTTACATCAATTTCAAGCTTTTCGTTTAGATTTACGCAGTTTTCAAACATAGAGCTCATATCATTTACATTGCTAGTATCCCAATGGTTTATAAAGCTAAAATCACTCCTAAGGCTATCCTTAAAAAGCTCACTCATATCGTTTATTAAACTCGTATCAATATCTTGCAAATTAGCATTCAAATCATCACAAAGTGCTTTTAGCTCAGCTTTTGTTTTTACTTTTATCATTCTAATTCCTGTTTTAAATTCCTCTTTTTTTTAGTTTTATTAAATACATTAATTTTCTGAAACAATTTGTAAAATTCTTGCAGAAGTATTTTCAAAAGTAAAATAAACCCCATTAACACACCTAGATAAATCTATAATACTATTACAATTAAATTCATAAACTTGAGTACAACTACTACAGTTATCAAACATACTAGAAAAATATTTCACTTTTTTAGTATCAAAATCAAGTTTTTGATTAAACTTACTACATCCACAAAACATAGTTTTCATACTCTCTACATTAGAAGTATTAAAATAAAGTTTTTGATTAAAACTTTCGCAACCATAAAACATACCCACCATATTAGTAACATTTCTCGTATCAAGACTAAGACTTTCATTAAAATAAATACAACCATAAAACATACCTGCCATATTTGTAACATTGCTTGTATTCCATTTATTAATTCCTGAAAAATTCCTACGATTAATTCTGTAAAACAAATAACTCATATCAGTTATTAGGCTCGTATCAATATCTCCTAGATAAATATTTTCATCTTTTATAAGTTCTATTAATTCATCTTTTGTTGTAGGTCTATATTTAAAATTTACAATAATGGCTTTTATATTTAAAGTTTTTAAAAGTTCATCACTTGCCTTAGAATTAGCAAAAGTATAAGAATTTACATTACTCCAGCTCTCAACCCCTTTAAAATCAGTCCTATCGCTGTGTTTAAAAACAAAATCAGTATTAGTTAATCTGCTTATATCAATAAGATTTAGCGGTATGGTGTTATCGTTTAGGATAAACTCTAATTCAGAAGTATTATTAGGAAGCAAAAGACCATTTAGAAAATTAAGCTTAAGATATCTTGTAATAAATTCAGCTCTATTTATGCAACCAACTAGCATTCCAGCTAATGAATTAAGATTTGAAACATCAAAATTCTTAAAACTTATATTTCTTAAATCCAAATTAGTGCAGTTATAAAACATCTTATCCGCATATTTTAAAAATCTCACATCAATTTCAAGCTTTTCGTTTAGATTTATGCAGTTTTCAAACATAGAGCTCATATTAACAACATTGCTAGTATCCCAAGTATTTATAAAGCTAAAATCACTCCTAGAACTATCTTTAAAAAGCTCGCTCATATCAGTAATTAAACTCGTATCAATATCATGCAAATTAGTATTCAAATCATCACAAAGTGCTTTTAATTCAATTGCTGTTTTTACTTTTTTCATCTTATTTTCCTTTTTAGCTTTTCTTCTCTATCTTTACGCTCTAAAACATTTATAGTATGATTATAATTATCATATAAAAAATACTTATGAAAGCCCACTACATCAAACCTATTCCCACCAAAAAACGATATAAAAAGTGCATAGCTTTTCACAGCATTTAACTCATCTTGAATATCTCTTAAAAATACATCTCCTATACAAAAATCACTTATAGCTAATAGGTTTGCTTTATTGTTGTATTCTCTTGCCTTTTTTAAACTTGCCTTTAAAACCCAATCTATATCATAACCCCCACTAGCTTTGTATTTTGATAGGGCATAAAGCAATTCATCATAGCCGTGCTTTTTAGATGTTTTTATATTCTCTCCACTTCCAGCTAGAATTAAAATACACTCTTTTTTGTGTTGTTTGCATTCATTTATTAGATAATACCCTACCGTTTTAGCCACCATTTCAGGAGCTCCACTCATACTGCCACTATTATCAATAGCTATTATTAGTGGGCTGATTTTGCCTTTATCACTTGATTTATTTAGCCAAGTGCTAAGGGATTTTTCACAAAACTTAGCAAAAAATAGATTTTCGGCTAAGCTATCATTTAGCAAGGCAAACTCACTTGGCAAGGCGTTTTTAAGTATATCAGAGCTTGTAATTCCATCTAATTCATAACCTAAATTATGCTTATCGTTTTTACTTACTCCTATGCCAAAACCTTCGCAAATCATCTTGCAAAGCCTTTTTATTTCACTTTTTTTGATATTGTCATTTCTATATGAATGTGAGGCTTTTACTATGTCTTTTTCGCCACCTACGCCTCTATCGCTAAAAAAATCCTGCATTCGTTTTTTAAAATTTTTTAAATCTCGTTTTTTAGGATTTATTTGTGGTGTTTGAGTGCTTGAACTTTGCTGATTTTTAGTATTTTCTTGATTACTATTATTATCTACATCGCTTTCATCATTTAAAAACTCTAAAACTTTTAAAATCTCATTTAGTTCTTGCTCTAACTCATCTAATTCATCATCACTTAAAATCTCTTCTTGATTTTGCTCTTCGTTTTGTTCTTTAGAAATTTCTTGATTTTTGCTTTTATTTTTTCTTGGATTTTTATTTTTACTTTTATTATTTAATTCTTCGCTATTTTTAGTGCTTTGATTTTCTTCATTTTGCTCTTGTAAATCATCTTTTACTTCTTCAAGGTTTTCTTCTTTATTTTCTTGATTTAGACAATCATATTCTTTAGATAAATTATTTTCTTCATTTTTAAAATTTTCTAAATTTTCATTTTCTTGATTTTGTTTGTCTTTTTGATTTTTGTTTTTAGTTTTTATTGGTTTTTTCTTTTTATTTTGGTTGCTTGTAGCTTCATTATATTCTTCTTTGTTTTCGGCGTATTGATTTTCTTCTTCATTTTGCTCTTGTAAATCATCTTTTGTTTGTTTAAGGTTATCTATTTGCTCATATTCATTTAAAAAAGCATTATTTTCTTTAATATTATCTTGCAAGTGCTTTTTATAATTTTGATAAGCATTTTTAGCAAAATGTACTAATTCTAATAGATTTTGCCTTTTTAATTCACTATCAAAAAGGCATTCTATATCGCTTAAAATCTGCTTAATATTTTCAGTATCGCCGTATTTTATAAAACCAAAATCCTTGCTAAATTTTGCAAAAACATCCAAACAAGCATTAAAATATTCATCATTTATATTTTTAGCCAATATATTTTCACTACTAAAAATAGCGGTTCTATAATTTCTAATATCTTCTATCATAGATTATCTCTCATAGTTTTTGCAATGCTTAAAAGCTCTTCTTTATTATCCATACCAAGCTTTATGCTAAACCCTAAGAAAATATTTTCATAAGTTCCGCTGTTTAATTCTACACTTTCAAGCTTGTCGCATACAGCATTAAAGCCCATTTTTATAAATCTTATATCGTTTGATTTAAGTGGGATTTTTTCTATAATTTTATTATCTTTAGCCAAAAAAACACTATTCATATCTAATTTAAAATTAATATCACCTAACTCATTTACGCTAAAAGCATTACTAGGATTAAAGATTAAATCAAGCTTTTTATTAAGCACATCTGAATGCACTGCTAGATAAAAAGTGCTTAAACCACTATCATTTGGGATACTTTTAATATCAGGAAATTTACTAACTAGCATTGAGTTTATGTATTTATAAAATTCACTATTTAGCTCTATGTTCTTATTTGCGTTTTTCAAAAACTCACTTTTAGTGTATTTATCAATAATATCACTGACTGATTTTATATCATCTAAATTAGTCCAAAAACAATGCTTCAAAAGCTCTAAATCCTCGCAAATCATCTCATCTCTACCGCTTAAATAAACGCTAGTTTTTATTATCTTAATAGCCTTTAAAAGCCTTCTTTCGCTTACATCTATTTCAATCTTTGCTAATTCTTTTTTAATATCAATTATCGCGTCTATTACTTCTTTACCAAGCCTTACTTTAAGAGAATATTCTTTTATCATTTTTAATTCATCTAGGCTAAAAGCATTTGTAATATCTACATTTGCACCTTGTTCATTACCATTTAAAAGCTTTGTTAAATCTCTTTTTTGAGTAAGTCTTGGCACTACAAGTCTCATTAAAAACCTGTCATATAATGCTTCTAATCCTTCTCCTTCATCAGGGAATTCATTACTTGCAGCAATAAGTCCAAGCAAAGGCACATCTATTATATCTTTGCCATTTTTATAGATTTTTTCGTTAATTATCGTTAAAAGCGTGTTGAGTATTGCAGGTGAGCTTTTCCAAATCTCATCTAAAAACACCACATTAGAAGTTGGCAAAAAACCTTCAATTTGGCGTTTTAGCTCATCGTTTTTAAGTGAAGTAAGCGATAATGGTCCAAAGACTTCTTCAGGAGTGCTAAATCTATTCATAAGATATTCAAAATAATTTGCGTCTTTAAAAATATTGCTAATTCTTCTAGCTACCAAGCTTTTTGCAGTTCCAGGAGGTCCATAGTAAAACACACTCTCACCTGCTAAAAAGCACAAAATACTAAGATTTATAATCTCATCTTTACCAACAAGCCCAAGGCTTAAATCCTTTTTCATTTTTAAAATGCGTTCTTTCATTTTTTATCCTTTTTTATAAGATGTAAAAGGATTGTAGCAAATGGGTAGTCCTGATTATGTCCATATGTGATTTTTTAAAAATTTTTTTTAGAATTTGAATTAGGAATTTCATTTTAATTTTATATTTGGTTTAAGAACTTCACTCTCGTAAAATTATTTAAATTAGATTAAAAATACACGAAATAAATTCATCTCGTGTATTTGAATTTATTTTATGTATTTTCAAATGATTTTTGTAAGACTTTTAGCATTGCATTTTGGTGGTCTTTAATTTGCTTTGATAACCATTTACCTTCTTTATATTTTTCATTTTTAAATACATCAAATAGTTTTAAACTTATAATTTTATTATTGTTAAAATCTATTCTTTTCTTTTCATATCCTTGGTTGCTTAGGCTAGAGTTCTCGCTAGAGCTAATAAGGGCTAAATTGCCAAACGAATGCAAAACATTTTTATCTATTTTATTATTAGTTTGTTCTTCTTCATGCTGGGCTAAGATATGCTCTACCGAATTAATATTTCTAAAATAATAGCCACTTTTATATTTTTCAAACTTCTCTTTAAAATCTGCTCCTAATTCTTGATTTGTATAATAATTACCAATTAATAAATAATATTCCAAACGGTGAAACCAATAAGTAAGATTTATTTTATAATTTCCACGATTATTGTAGTTTAAAAAATCAAAATTTATATTTTGTTTTTCACAAGGTTTATTTTCAAAATCTTTTAAAGTATAAATTAAATTTGAACCATCTTCAATCATTTTGCAAGCCAAGAAATCATCAATGTTTTTTAGATATTTTCTAAGATTATCTGCATTATCATTATCTTTTAACTTATCCAAACAATTTTCATTAGTTATTTCTTTTTGCTTTTCTACGATTTCGTTTTTACAAAATTCTAAATAATGCGTTAAAAAGTGGTGGTAGTTGGCATTATCTCCACGCCTTGCTACTCTTAGATAGTTTTGAATAATTGCTAAATTTTTTAAATCATCTTTTTTATCATCTTTCACTTCATCCCAAATATTTTTATCATTCTTTTTAAATCTATTCCATAACTTATACACATTTTCATCATCATCAGATTTTCTTTTTATCACAAAGGTATCAAAGATGATTCTATAATCTTTTAATGCACTTATTATTTTTATCGCTATTTTTGCTCCACAATTATTATTAAATTCTAAACAATCCCAAGTATTTTCAAGGAATTTATCTTTTTTTATTGATATTTGTGTTCCTATTTTGAAAATCTTTTTATCAGATCCTTCTTTTAATTCTTGCCTTGATAAAATCTTAAAAACATGCAAAACAAAAGTAGGAAAATCAATTATACTCTCAAACTCGGCTCGTTCTTTTTTCTTATCTTCTTTTTTACTTATTTTATGCCATTGAATTATTTTTTCAATTTTTTGGCTCTCACCTATCATGTTATTGTTCTCACTATTATTTACAAAACCAAAATCTGAAAAATAATTCATCTGCGAACATTCATCAAATATCCTAGCGTATTTTGTAACTTCATTTTGTGTATTCTCATCACTATGTATTTTTTCTAATAATCTTGCCTTTAAAATATCTGTGCCATCAAGCTGAACGCCTGTGTTATTCATTCTTACAAAGTATTTATTTAGCTCTACTTGGTCACTTAAAATAACTAAATTAAACTTAACTTCTTTTTTTATAAAATTAATAAATTCTTTTTTTAAATCTTTACCATCTTTACTAAAATATGCTTCAAAAAATTTAAAAGCATTTTTAAAACCTGCGTTAGTGTTATTTGCGTCATTAAAACACTCATCTAAATCTTTATTATTACTACCGCAATATTCATTTATCGCTTGAATATCTTCTTCTCTAATAGGCATTTCTATATCAAAATAATCTTCTGCCTTAAAATCTTTTTTTAACAAATACCTTAAAACTAGCCAAATAGTAGTCAGTCTTTGCTGTCCATCTATAAGCTCATTTTTCTCTTCTTTTTTAGCTACTACAACATTACCTATAAAATGAGATTTTTCATTACTTTCATCTTCTTGCTTGTTATTATGCTCAATACAATTTCTAAAATCATCTAAAAGAGCTTTTATTTGCTCATCTTTCCAAGCATAAAGCCTTTGATAAGGAGGGATTGTAAAAGTTTTCTTAAATTGTATATTATTGTTTTTTTCATTTAGTTTATTGATAGTGCAAATTACTGATATTGCTTTTTTAACTTGTTTGTATTTTTTATTTTGCTCCATTTTGCTCTCCTAAGTAATGACCTAAAATTCCATATTTTTCGTATTTTTCACGTATTTCTTCTAAATATTTTTTACTTTCGTTTCTTTCTGCACCTTTATGCTCGTTTTTTTCTTCTTGATAGCACTTTTCTATAAAAAGCTCTAACTGATTAGCCAAATCACTTTCATAGGTGCTAAAATGAATGATTTTTAAAATATCTAAAGCATTTTTTGAGCAACTAATACTACCTTCAACTATCCTTTGCGAATAAACAGCTCTAGTAATTAGCAAGGCTACATAATCAAAATTAGCACAATTAAACTTATCTATATAAGCCACCAAGCACATTCTAACGCCTGTTAAAATATTTACCTTACTTTTAATATCTGGATTATTTAAATCTTTTAAAAAATCTAAGCTTTTTACATACTCAAGTATTTTTGCGTATTTTCTAAAATATTCAAAAAACTCACTACCTATCGCAAAATCCCTCATAATACCATTGTCATATTTTGATATATTGTCTAAATCTTCTTTGCAAAACTCAGCAAAACTTAGTTTATTAAAGCCTTTGTATATTTTTTTACCTCTAGTCCATAATCTAATCGGAGTTAGAATACTATTTATAAAATAAGAAATATCAAGAGAATTAGGATAATCTTGCTGTTTTATTAGCTTTTCAAAATACCTAGCTTCATTATTTTCTAAAAATGTGCTTTTTTGGCTTAAACTTTGTAAATGAAAAGCTTTGATTAAATCATAACTTTCTAGCTTTTTGCCTTTTGAGTTGGTATTGTCAAAAAATATAAAAGCATCATCGGCATTTGTTGTAGCTACTATTATAAATTGAGTTTTTTCTAGATTTTCTAAAAAATCTTTAGCCTTATCTTCATTACTCAAATAGTTTTTAATATACTCGTAATTAGTCTTGATATTATCTTGAGAAATTTTATGAAAAAAGCTTACATCTTTTAAATAGTTATTATATTTTTCTAAAAGTTCTTTTAAATTATTATGGTTGTTTAAAGAAGCCATTAAAATAAGCTTAATTGTAGTTAGTCTTTGCTGTCCGTCTATTACTTCATAAATTGTTTTGCCATCATCTGCTTTATTTTCAGTTTTATGCAAAATAATAGAGCCCAGCAAGGCTCCATCTTTAGTATTTTCAATATCTTTTAAAAGCATTCTTGTTTGCTTTATCTCCCATACATAAGGGCGTTGATAATCAGGTATGCTAAGTTCTAATTCACTTGCCAAAGCACTAAAACTTGAGACATTAGAACCTACTGGATTTTCATCGCTTAGATTAAATTTAATCTCACTTTTAGTCTCATTCATCTTTACTCCTTGCTAATCGCTATTATCTTTAAATCGCTTTTAGGATCATAATGGGTATTGTAATATATTTCATCATCTTGCAACCTTTCTTGGAATTCTAAGAGTTCAAACATTCCTAAATCATCATTATGTATGATATGTAATATCGTTGGGGTGTTAAAGCCTTGTATTTCATCAAAACTCTTATATATCCTAACATTTCCACCATCTTTACATACCATACAAATCTCATCTAAGAGGCTTATGATTTCGTTTGTTGGTTGGTATTCTTCTTCAGTAGCCATTTCATCTTTTATACTTTCTACTAGCTCTCGTGCTGTTTCATAACCTATGCCTAATTCTCTTTGCACATAGGCTATGCTTGGGTTTTTTGCATAAAGTTCTTTTACCTGTTCTATCATTTCAACTCCTTAAAAACTATCATTTCATCTTTTGCTCTTGGATCTTCATAAATCTTAAAAGTTAATTTTGATGGGATGCTATCTCCCACATAATAGCCTAAAAATTCCCTATATTCATCACTGCTAAAATCCCTGTGAAGCCTTACCGCTACGACATCTTTAGGCTCAAACTTATAAAACATTTTATACTCAACTATCTTTAAAGCCTTGTATTTACAAATTTGCTTATAAAACTCATCACAATATTCATCATTATAAAAAATCTCTTCAAGCACCCTACTATCACCCTTACAAACAAAATCATATTTATTAGCACTTATGATATGCAAAATCCCATCACCCCTTGGGCTAAGATTTGTTATCTTTTTTAGTATTTTTCTAGCCTTTATATCTAAAAAGTTTTTATACTCTAAATGATGAAGAATGGTATTTGCTCTAGTCGTATCAATGCCAAGTTTAAGGCTTAGATACATTGCGTCTACCAAGCCACCTTTATGTAAAAGCTTCTTTGCCTTGTTATAAAGTTCATCTTTAAATAATGTATCCTTACCATATCTTATAAAACTTCTAGCGTTCCAACGATTTACCACCCAAGTTCTATAAATCTTATCATTTGTATCGCATAACTCTTCATAAACATCAAAAATCCCCCTATCATAAACCATATCTATAAACTTATAAGAACTAGTTTTTGCGACCTTGCATTCTGCGTTAAGCCTTATTAAAAGTTCATTAAAAACTACGCTTGAGTTTGTATGAATATCTCTTAAAGAATATAAATCACTAGAAAATATAACTCTAGGATGTTTTAGACTAAGACAACCCATAAACATTTCATCAGCATTCTCAACGCCTTTTAAATCAAGCTTATTTATATACCTTAAATTAGTGCAGTTTTTAAACATTCTTTTAGTGTTTCTTAGATAATTTGAAAAACTGTGTGGCTTTTTTGTGATATGCATATCAAGGCTTATAAGGTTTTTGCATCCGTGAAACATACCTTCAGCACTTTTAAGCTTATTAAATACTAGCTTAGGAAGGCTTTTTAGATTTATGGCGTTTTAAACATATATGAAGTATCTCTAACTTGCCCAAGCTCCCACGATTTTAAGCCACTAAAATCACTCCTAGTGCTACCATCAAAAACAAAACTCAAATTAATTATCCTAGAAGTATCAATAAGGCTTAAATCATCTATGCAAAATACCAAAAGTTTTAGCTCAAATCTGTTTTTGGGCTGATATTTTTCGCCGTTTTTTCTAATGTTTGCGTGACGGAGTAAAAAATCTTTGTATGATTTATGACTATGGCGATAAATATCAAAAAATGGGCTTTCACTAAGCTTTTTTAGATTTAGGTTTTTAAGCTCTAAATTATCATAATCCATATCCACCCCAACCATAAAAAACCTAAACTCTTCACAACTTTTCATATCAAGGCTGATTTTAGTGGTGATTTTACCCATACCATCTAAAGCTAGATTTGTTTGATTGAAAATATAAGAAAAATCCTTGCATTTATTAGTGTTTAGGCAATTTTCCTTTGTTAGTATGGCGTTTTCAAACATAGCTTTAACGCTTAAAACATTGCTAAAATCCCAGTGGTTTATATCAGCTAAATCAGCTCTTAAACTATTCTTAAAAAGATAGCTCATATCAGTAATTACGCTTGTATCAATTAGCTTTAAATCTATTTTTGGATTTTTAACTAGTCTTGATAATTCAGCCTTGTCCTTTGGAAAATACTTTTTCATACAAACTCCTTAAATATTTTATGAAGTTATACTATAAAAGTAGTCCTGATTATGTCCATATAAAATATACTAAAAAATATTATAAATTTAAAGCTAGGATAGTTCCTAGCTATTAATCAAGAGAATTAATATCGCTTATTTCGTGATGGATATATCTTTCATCGTTTTCTAAGATATCAACGCTTTTAAACATTCTTTCCCAGCGGATATTATAATCATCATCCCAGCTTAGATAAACAAACCAAGGCTTACCTTCAATATATTTATAATCTACACTTCCCCAAAAGCGGCTATCATTTGAGTGGTCGCGATTATCACCCATCATAAAGTATTCATTGCTAGGCACCTTATAATAATACGCTTTAATATCACTTCTTAATTCACTAACATAAATTGGCTTCATTACAAACTCACCCTTAGCCATAAAGTATTCTATGACCTTATCAAAATCCACTCTTTCATCATAATGAATACCCTTTTTAGTATAAGGCTCTTTTATGTATAATTTGCCTTGCAAAATCACTTGTTTATTAGCAGGATAATTTGCTCTCATGTATTCATCTCCTTCGTGCATTCTCACATAAAGGGTCTTATTTGCAAATATTATCTCATCATCTCCTAAAGCAACGCAGCGTTTAACATAATGTAGCTTTGTATTGTGCGGATACAAAAACACCACTATATCATCTCTTTTAGGCTTAGCATAGCTTAATAAATGCCCATCGCCTTTAAAATCAGGCAACACAGGAACTTCTAGGAATGGAATTCTAGGAGTTGGTATCCCGTAGGCGAATTTTTTTACAAATAAATGGTCCCCTACTAAAAGTGTGTTTTTCATAGAGCCACTTGGTATTGTAAAAGCTTGAGCTACGAAAAATATAAAAACAAGAACAAATACAATAGTCCCCGTCCATGAATTCCAAAAATCAACTAATTTTTGCCATTTTGTTTTATTTTCTTGCATTTTCTTCCTTTTTTAATCTTGCTTCATATGTGTTTTGCATTAGTGCATAAATAGTCATAGGTCCTACTCCGCCAGGAACTGGAGTAATCATACTAGCTTTATTACTTGTCTTAAGATAATCTCCTGATAGTTTTTTGCCATCAATTTCTTTGCAAATCCCAACATCAATTAAAATAGCTCCATCTTTTATAAAATCATCATTTATTAGATGAATTACACCTGTAGCACTTATTAAAATATCAGCGTTTAAAGTATACTCTTTTAAATCTTTTGTATATTTGTGGCATACGCTAACACTTGCACCTTCATTAATCATCATAGCAGCAAGTGGGCGACCTACTATGATACTATCGTTTATTATGCAAATATTTTTGCCTTTTACACTGATACCATAATGCTTCATTAAAATATCAATTCCAAGCGGGGTGCAAGCATAAAAATGTGGTTTTAAATTCGCTAAAACTAAACCTAAATTAAGTGGAGTAAAACCATCTACATCTTTAATAGGATTTATAGCGTTTATGATATTGTCTTTATTAATATGATTTGGTAAAGGTAGTTGCACTAAGATAGCATCTACACTATCATCATCATTTAAATCTCTTATGATTTTTAATAATTCTTTTTCGCTAATACTACTATCTAGCTTATAATCTTTACTAATTATTCCTAATTCATTACAAGCTTTTAATTTACTTCTTACATAAACCCCACTAGCATAATCATCTCCTACTAAAATTACAGCTAAGCAAGGTTTGGTTTTTAGCTCATTAATTTTGAGTTTTAATTGTGCGTATAATTCTTTGCTTAATTTTTTTCCATCTAGCATCAATTTGTAACCTTTATAAAAATAAAGATTGTATTATAACCCTTAAAAACAACGGATTATAAAATGAAATCAAAATTAATATTATTAGTTTTTAGCGTATTTGTTTATGCTAATAGTGATTTTTTAAGCAAAGATGAATATCAATTAAGCTTGTATCAAAACCCAAGGGGAATTGGTTGTGATAAATGTCACGGGCTTGATGGAAGTGAGCAAATATTTGCTACTTATAAAGAAAATGGAAAAACCATTCAAGTAATAATCCCTAGTATTAAAAATATTAGTTATGAGAATTTTTATAAAGCCTTAGTTAGTAAAACAAGTTCAAAAAATATAATGCCAAATTATTATTTAACAAATGAAGAAATAAAAAATTTATACTTATATATCAAGAAAAAAGGAGAAAAAAATGACAAATAAAGAAGCTTTCGCACAAGCACAAACATTAATAGCAGGTGGGGTTAATTCTCCTGTAAGAGCGTTTAAAAGTGTAGGTAGTGAGCCTGTATTTATAAAAAAGGGCGATGGTGCTTATATAATTGATATTGAAGATAAAAAATACCTTGATTTAGTTCAAAGCTATGGACCTTGCATTTTAGGACACGCTGATATAAATGTAACAAATGCTATTATTAATGCAGCAAAAGATGGCACAAGTTATGGTGCTCCTACATTAGCTGAAAGCAAATTAGCACAAAAAGTTATATCGTTATATCCTGCAATAGAGCAAATTAGATTTGTAAATAGTGGGACAGAAGCTACTATGAGTGCAATTCGCTTAGCAAGAGCTTATTCTAATCGTGATGGGCTTATTAAATTTGATGGTTGTTATCACGGACACGCTGATATGCTTTTAGTAAATGCAGGAAGTGGTTTAGCTACTTTTAATACTCCAAGTTCAAGTGGAGTTAGTAAAAACGCTGTAAAAGATACTTATACAGCTAAATACAATGATATAGAAAGCGTAAAAGAGCAAATTGCTATAGCAAAGAGTAATGGTAGTGAAATAGGTGTGATTATTATTGAACCAATTGCAGGAAATATGGGTTTTGTCCCTGCTAAAAAAGAGTTTTTAGAAGACCTTAGAAAGCTTTGCGATGAATTAAAAATCGTTTTGATTTTTGATGAAGTTATGAGTGGTTTTAGAGCTGCTTTAGGTGGGGCTTTAGAGATTTATAAAGTTGTGCCTGATATGGTTTGTTTTGGCAAGGTTATTGGTGGGGGACTTCCTGTTGGAGCTTACGCTGCAAAAAAAGAAATTATGCAACTTCTAAGCCCACTAGGCGGAGTATATCAAGCAGGAACGCTAAGCGGAAATCCACTTGCAATGGCAGCAGGTATTGCAAATCTTGAGCAATTAAACGATGATATTTATAAAAAATGTGATAAATGGGCAAAAAATGCAATTAATGCTATGTTAGATGAGAGTAAAAGTGCAGGAGTGCCTTTTGTAGCTAAAAATATAGGTTCAATGTTAGGATTTTTCTTTAATGAAAAATACCCATTAAATTATGATGACGCTAAGACAAGTGATACAGCTAAGTTTTCAAGATTTCATAAAATTATGCTAGAAAATGGAGTAAATCTTGCACCATCAACCTATGAAACTGCATTTATTTGCTCTAAGTTTGAAGATAAAGAATTTGAAATATTTATAAATGCGTTCAAAAAGGCTATTCGTGCATAATAATGAACCTAGCAAAAAATCTAAACAATTAAAAACTATAATTGAGGCGGCTAATCACCTAAGCTTAGGGATTAGCATTGTTGTAGCTATTTTAATAGGCATTGGAATAGGAGTATTACTTGCTAAAATTTATAAGCCACTTTTCTTTTTTGGCTTACTTTTAGGAGTATCAGCTGCTATTTTAAATGTTTATAAAGCATATAAATTAATAATAAAAATCAATAGCGTTGATGATAAAAAAAATGATGAAAAATCTAATTAAAACTAGACTATAAAATGATTGAAATTTTGCCTTAGTGCTTCACTACTTAAAAACGCTGTACTTAAGGCAAGATTTAGCGACCTACCACATTTTTTCATTGGGATTAAAAATGTATTTTGATTAGTTAATATCGCTTTAATTTCTGGCTGTGGAAGTCCAAAACTCTCACTTCCAAAAACTATAAAATCTCCTATTTTAAATTCAGCGTTAAAATATGGATTATTTGATTTTGTACTAGCGAATTTCATTTTAGCAATATCATTATTAGCTAAAAAATGTTTTGCATTATCCCAAAAAATTGGCTCTAATTTTTCCCAATAATCAAGTCCTGCATGCATTATTTTTTTACTTGAAAAGTCTAAAAAATGAGGTCCAACAAGATGCAATTTAAAGCCTAAGTTATAGCACATTCTACCTATTGTACCTACATTTCCTGCAATTCTTGGCTCAACTAAAACTATATTAAACATTTTCTAAATACTCCTTAATAGCTATTTCTTCACATTTTTTTGCATCATTTTTACTTTTTATATTTTCATAATTTACTTTTATTTTTTTATCATAAATTTTTAATTCTTTTGCCCTTTTTTTTATATTTTTATCTAGTCCAAGCCATTCTTTTAAAGGCATTGTAATAGCAATTTTACATAAATTATAATCATTTATTTCTCTTAAACAAGGTTCATTTTTTAAAATAGATAACTTTTTTTTAAAAAGTAATTTTTTATAATATATATTAAAATAATCAATAAAATAAAAAAACATTAAAACAAATCTTTTGTCTTTAAAAACTAAATTTTTATTACTTTTTATTTTGTGTAATACTTGAAAAAATCTTTTTTTTTCAACACTAAAGCCAAAACACTGCTCAAATAAATTTATTTTATATAAATAATACAAGCCTAATTCTGGATATTTTGCGTTAAATAATTTTATTAATTCAGCGTTTATTCTTTCATTAGATAAATTTGATATATCAATTTTTTTTAAGTATTTTAAATCCTTTTTTTTAGGTTTTAGTCTAAATCTTGCAATAAATTGAATAAACCTTAAAACTCTTAAAGAATCTTCTTTAAAAGTAGAATAATTTACTATCCTAATTAACTTTTGCTTACAATCTCTTATGCCTTTATGTAAATCTATTACTTCCTGTGTAAAAATATTTATCATAATAGTATTCATACGAAAATCTCTTCTAAGTGAGCCTTTGTATATGCTTTTTTCAACTTTCACACTAAAATCGGTATGTAAATTACCTATTTTTTTCTCTGTTCTTGCAAGTGCTAAATCATAATTAAATTTTTTATATACAAAAAAAGCCTTCCCAACACCTAAAGCATTTAATTCCTTAGCTATTTCCTCCATTTTACTAGGACTTACATCATAAATTTCTATATCGTAATCATTTGTTTTATTGCATAGATAAATATCTCTAACACAACCGCCAACAAAATAAGCCCTTTTTGTATATTTTGACAAAATTGATTGTATTTGTAAAAAAGTTTTTTTATTCCAGGGAAGCATTAATTTTTTAAACGTTCTTCAATACTTGCTAACAAAAACTCAATAAAAGTTATTGTAATCTCTAATCTTTTTTGCAAATCTTCTTCGTTTTGCTTTGTATTTAAAGCTTCAAAAAGAACTAAAATTCTTTCTCTAACTTTATTTAAGTATTTTTTTTCAAAATCGCTTAAAATATAGCTTTCTTGACTATTTTTTTGTCTAGTTAATTCTTCTAATCTAGCAATCATAATATCTTCATTAATATCACTATCTTTGTTTTTAAATTCTTTTTCAACATGTGCTACGGCTAATTTAGATAATTCATCTATATTCATATATCTACCAACCATCTTTTAAATTCATTATATTCTTGTTCACTTTTTGCATTCATAAAAAAATCATACATTTTATGATTTAACTCTACTTTATAACTTCTAACCCCGCTTAATCTATAAATACCTTCTTTAGCTGCTTGATTGTTTTTATCACGCTTTAAAATATTTTTATATATTTCAAGGGCTTCTTCTCTTAGCCCTTGTTCTTCATAAATCTTTGCTGCAGTTATTGTTTGCATTAGCAATACTTCGCTACTAATTCGCCCATTTCTTGGGTATTTAATTTAATTTTTGCATTAGCTAAATCAGCACATCCATAGCCTTCGCTTATTACTCTTTTTACTGCGTTTTCTATTTTTGATGCTGATACTTCATCGTTTAATGCAAATCTTAGCATCATAGCAGCACTCAAAATTGTAGCAATTGGATTTGCTATGCCTTGACCAGCAATATCAGGAGCGCTTCCGTGAATTGGCTCATAAAGTCCAACTTTTCCACCTATACTAGCACTTGCAAGTAATCCGATTGAGCCAACTACCATACTAGCTTCATCACTTAAAATATCTCCAAATAAATTCTCTGTTAAAATCACATCAAATTGCTTTGGATTTTTAATAAGTTGCATAGCAGCATTATCTACATACATATAGCTTAATTCAACTTCAGGATAATTTACAGCCAACTCATCGCAAACTTCTCTCCATAAAGCCGAAGTTTCAAGCACATTAGCTTTATCTACCATACATAATTTTTTGCGGCGTTTCATTGCACTTTCAAAACCAATTTTTGCAATTCTAATTATCTCATCACGAGTATAAACCATTGTATTATAAGCTCTATCTTCTAGTTTTTCTCTAGGTTGTCCAAAATAAATTCCACCCGTTAATTCTCTTACTACAAGTAAATCAACGCCTTTTACAACACTAGCTTTAATAGTGCTAAGCTCTTCAAGTCCATCATATACAAAAGCAGGACGAAGATTTGCAAATACTCCTAAAGCTTTTCTAAGTGCTAATAATCCACTCTCAGGTCTTAAATGGCGTTCTAGCTTATCCCATTTTTCTCCACCAATTGCACCAAATAAAACTGCATTAGAATTTAGTGCTACATCAATAGTTTCTTGCGGTAAAGGAACTCCAACAGCATCAATCGCAGCCCCACCCATTAAGCATTCAGTATATTCTAAATCAGGGCGAACTACTTTTAAAACTCTTATAGC
Organism: Campylobacter sp. MG1; assembly: GCF_026616895.1. Taxonomy (NCBI): domain Bacteria; kingdom Pseudomonadati; phylum Campylobacterota; class Epsilonproteobacteria; order Campylobacterales; family Campylobacteraceae; genus Campylobacter; species Campylobacter sp. MG1. The sequence continues at coordinate 34,055 of NZ_JANYME010000010.1, read as the reverse complement.
TTCATTGATTATTTCAGGACCTATTCCATCACCTTTAATTACACAAATTTTATTCATTTTGCAACCTTACTAGCGTATTCAATCAAACCACCCGCGTTTAATAATTCTTGCATAAATACAGGGATTGGATTTATTTTATAGCTTTCGTTTTTTGTGATATTTTTAATAATTCCATTTGTAATATCTATATCTAATTCATCATTTTCTGCAATTTTATCAGTATCGTTGCACTCTAATATTAAAAGCCCAGTATTATATGCGTTTCTATAAAAAATTCTCGCATAAGTTTTTGCGATTACACATTTAATATTTGCAGCTTTAATAGCAATTGGTGCGTGCTCACGACTAGAACCACAACCAAAATTCTCTCCTGCAACTATGCAATCATTTTCTTTAATTTCTTTAAAAAATCCAGGTCTAGCATCTTCCATAACATAACTAGCTAATACTTTTTCATCACTTGTATTTAAATATCTTGCGGCTATGATTAAATCTGTATCTATATTATCGCCAAATTTAAAAACTCTCATTAAAGCTCCTTTTTATATGTATTCTAAATTAAGACAGTTAAGTAACATTAATAAAAATAATATCATGTAAAATATAAAAAATTAATGTAGCTAGTATTATAGCTATATAAGTTTTCTTAAAAACTATATAAAAAATTAAAGAAAAAAAGCCAGATATTATATAATCCATAGAATAAGGTAAATTCTTATAATCTAAATCTTTATATAAAAAACATACTAGAATAATCATTATAAGCATAGGCATAAAATTTTCTAAAAAATTTAAAATTTCATTAGGTTTTTTAGTCCCAAATAAAAAATAACCTAATTCTTTGATAATTATTCCATTAATTGCTACTAAAATTATTACAATCATCGTATTAGACATAATTTTTTTCCTATTAGTAAAATACAAATTCCACATGTCATACAAATTAATAGCATAAATTCTTTTGGTACGAAAAATAATCCGATAATTCCTATAACAAAAGCTATACTTATCGCAAATTTATTTTTTGATTTTAAACATAATTCATAGGCTAATATGATAAATAAAGCATATTGTGAAAAACTCAAAGAACTATAATCAACACTACTAAAACTAGCTATACAAAAACCTAAAACACAACCTAATACCCAATAAAAATGGTTTAAAAACAATATAAAAATCGCTGTTTTATTATCATAATTATTAGCACTAAGCAATGCAAAACTTTCATCAGTAAGAGCAAAAACAGCGTAATATTTTATAAATTTCATAGTTCTAAAATATCTCATGCAACTCATAATATAAAAAATATGCCTAAGATTAAGTAAACTAGCAGCTATTAAAATACCAAATAAACTTGTATTTTCGGCTAATAATGTAAGTAATAAGAATTGTAAAGAACCAGAAAAAACAAAAATAGCGCAACACAAAATTTCAAAAAAATTAAAATTTTGAAAAAAAGCAAGTATTCCAAATGCAACCCCCATAACTATATAAGCAATAGCTATAGCAAAAGTATCTATGAAAGCTACTTTAATCATTTGTTATCTTTTTTATATACTCATTTACATCTTTTTTTGATATTTCTTTAATATTTTTTTCAACTTTAGTAATATCAACCCTATCAAAATACATATAATCAATCCCAAATAACACACCGATAATAATAAAAACAGGTATTAAAAAAATCATATAAAACTCCTTTAATTTGTTTTAATTATAAAATAAGTAATGTTAAATTTAATAAAATTTTCGCATTAATATTGCTATACTGTTTCAAAAAGGAACAAAAATAATAAAAATATATCAGAGCAAAAAATATACAATTTACTTTTATAAAAAATAATTATAAGTAAAATTTAACTTATAATTATTTTTTTAAATCATACTCACTTACTAAAATATACAATTTAACTACAGATAAAAATAAAGCTAAAATAGCAGGTCCTAGTATTACTCCCCAAAAGCCAAATGTAGAAATACCAGCTATCATAGAAAAGAATATTAATAATTCATTAATTTTTGCTGGAGTTTTTAAAAATTTATTATTAATATACTTAATAATTAATGGTTTAATAAAAGTGTCAGCTATAATTGATATAACAATAATAGAATATAAAGCTATTATAATAGCATTTGTATGATTACCCAAAGAATACTCATAAAGTCCTACAGGCAACCATAATAAAGCTCCGCCGATTAATGGAATTAACGATGATACAGCATACAAAATACCCATTAAAAGCCCATCATATCCAAAAAATATTAAGCAAAAAGCAAACAAAATTCCTTCAAAAATAGCTGTAATAATAACAGAATAAAAAACAACACTCATTACATTAGACACTTCACTTAAAATATTCTCAAATTCATCCTTTTTAAGCGGTAGCAATTTTCTAAAAAAATTAACAAGTTCTATTCCGTAATAATTAACAAAAAAATAAAAAATTACTATTACTACTAATTCAGTAAAAAATTTAGCACCTGATTTTGTAAAATTTGATGCATAATTTAATGCATTTTTACCTAAGCTATTAAAATCTATATTATTCAAAATTTCTTTTACCTTAGGTTCTATATAATTTAAATTTTCAGGCAAATCAAATTCCATAGTTTTTATTTTTTGAAAAGCATCTTGCAAAATAGTTATATCAATATTTTTTACTAAAATTGCAAAAGAAAAACCTGCATAAGCCATAGGAGCGAAAAATAATAATGACATCAAAACTGTCAAAACAATTGGTGCTATAATTTTTCTTTTATATCTTATAAAAATTTTATGATGTAAATTTGCTGTAGCAACTGCCATCAAAATAGCAATAGCAATGGTTAGTAAAAATGGACGAAATAAATATAAAACACAAAAAAACACAAACAAAACAAGTGATATTAAAAAATATCTTCCATTCATTATTTATTAAGCCTTTCTGGAATATTAATAATTTTTGGATTTAAAGCCGATAAAAATATTTTACCATTATCTAAATCATTTTTATGCAAAATTAATTGATCTTGAACTAATAATAACCAATCTATCAAATCATCACTAGCAGGGCCTATCAATTCAATAGCATCACGCAAAACATCTTCTACAACATTACAAATGTTAACAAGTTGATAAATTTTTAATTTTTCACTTTCATATTTTATATTATTAAATATAATATAAATCTTATTAATATTTTCATAATAATTATAAGGATTTGATAAAGATATTATTAATGGTTCTAAATTATCACATAATTTATTTAAATTATCCATAAATTTATTAACAAAATATAAATTATTATCTAATTCTAACTGTTCTAAAATATTAAAAATTTTACTCATATATCCACTCGTTTTTATTTTTCGCTAGTATTATACAAATATTTTACAATAAATTTAAGGTAAATTATGGAAAGAATAGTTGAAATTGAACAATTTAAAGATGATAGCAAATATGAAATTAGCTTAAGACCAAGCACTTTTGATGAATATGTAGGTCAAAACAAAACTAAAGAGAATTTAAAAGTATTTATAAAATCAGCAAAGTTAAGAAATGCTCCGCTTGATCATACTTTATTTTTTGGCCCTGCAGGTCTTGGAAAAACCACTTTAGCAAATATAATTGCAAATGAAATGGGAGTAAATATTAAAACAACAGCAGCCCCTATGATAGAAAAAAGCGGAGATTTAGCTGCAATTCTTACAAATCTTGAAGATGGAGATATATTATTTATTGATGAAATTCATCGCTTAAGCCCTGCTATTGAAGAAGTTTTATATCCAGCGATGGAGGACTTTCGTCTTGATATTATAATAGGAAGTGGTCCTGCAGCTCAAACCGTTAAAATTGATTTAGCTAAGTTTTGCTTAATTGCTGCTACTACTAAAAGCGGTGGAATTTCAACTCCGCTTAGGGATAGATTTGGGATTAATTGTAGGCTAGAGTTTTATACCCCTGATGAACTTGCCTTAATTATTAGCAAAGCTGCTTTAAAGCTTGATATTACCTGCGATAACGACGCTAGTAAAGAAATAGCTAAAAGATGCAGAAGCACACCAAGAATTGCCCTTAGACTTCTTAAAAGAGTTAGGGATTTTGCCATAGTAAATAATGAAACAAAAATCACTTTAAAAAGAGCTAAATTAGCGCTTGAGAGTTTAGGTGTAAATGAATTAGGTCTTGATGAGTGCGATTTAAATTATCTTGAGTTTTTATGCAAGGCTAAAAAAGCAGTGGGCTTAAATACTATTGCAGCAGCTTTAAGCGAAGATGAAAGAACTATTGAAGATGTAATCGAGCCTTATTTGATAGCAAATAATTACATAGAAAAAAGTGCAAAAGGAAGAGTAGCAACCACTAAAGCTTATAGTTTATTAAAATTAGGAGGTGGTACTTTATTTGATATATAAATTTAATTTATAAAATATTAATTACAAAATAAATATTTATAAAAACTAGTATATATAAATTTATAATTAAATATGTAATAATAAATTACTTAAATTATTTTTCATTTTAAATTTAATCACATACCTATAATGAATATAAATATAATTACACAATAATACTTGTTAAAACACTAGAAATTTATAACCTTGCATATTTTTATTTTACTAATTTATACTTTATTAAGAACATGTGTTATGCGATAAAATTGTATAAATATTCAAAATAATCATTACATTATTTTAAAAAACCTTTCCTTTTAGTTTTGATAACAAAAATATATTATTATAAAATCAAATATTGCTAATTAATTTATATAATTTTTTAATTTCATTATTCACTTTACAATCTAATATTTTTACATCATACTAACTATTTAAATCCAAATTCAATCAGTATATTAAATAAACCAGCTTTTTTATCCACACCCTATTTATAAAATTTCTGGATTAAAATTCAAATTATTCTTTAAGTAAATTCTTATTAGACAAGCTTTTATTCAACTATTGCAAAAATGTGTTATATTTATAATTATTTGTTATTTTTTCCATTTTATTTTACATACTTTTAATTTTTATTCCACAAAAACTTTATTTGTCCTATTGCTTTGATATTTACATTATATAATTTTAAGATATCACATAAAATTATTCATTATAATTTAAGCCTGTTATAAAAAATCAAATTCATATCATTATAATAATTCTTATATTATATTTTCTTGTATTAAGTTATCAAACCAAGCAACATTTTTATATTTTTGCATTATATTATTAGTAATTTTTGCAATTAATTCAAAATCATAAGTATTATCATAAAATAAAATTTCATAACACAATGGTATAACTTTTAAAAGATTTTGCATACTTTCATAATATCGTCTATTTATTACAGATGACTCTATATCATGTCCGCCTTTAGCTACTCTTATTTTTACTCGCTCTTTTGCAGTTTTTGGACTATCTACATTTAAAAAATATAATTTTATAATAAAACCTCTCTCTTTTAATTCATCAAAAAGTTTTAGAATACTCTTACCACAAAGTGTAGTTTCTTGCATAAAATTTTTTTGATTTTTTATATAGGCATTTCTTATCTCAATCGCTTTTTTAGAAGCTTTTATTTGAATTTCTTTATCTTTCCAATTTCCTATTGAACGAGCGATTTCATCAATATCAATTCTATAACCAAATTCAATTTGCTTTTGTGTATCAAATTGAGTATTGTAATAAAAACTTGTTTTGCCTGCACCATTCACACCTGCAAAAATAGTAGCTACTGGTTGATTTATCATAATAATCCCTTATATAAATTTAAAATAATTATATTAAAAACAAACAGCTTTACTAATATAGAAACTAAAAATATTTTATATTGAAACTTTTTATAAATTTATAAATGTAACACATATAAAAACCTAACTATTTTTAGTTAATTAATAATTACTAATTCTTTTAAATATAATTTAAATTTATAAAATTATTATATATCTTAATTTGCTTTATGTTTTTCTATAGTTTTTTCCCACATAAGCTTATATTTACGCTTAAAATTTACTAGCTCTTCTCTAGCTAATTCTAATTCCTGAGTTAATGATTTTATTATATTTCTATTTTCTTCATTTAATTCTTGCATAGAATAAAGTGCTTCTTTTAAAAAGACATTTTCATCTCTTAAGGCTTCTAATGTTTCATCCTTAGCATTTAATATGCTTTCATGTAAATTTAAAATTGTTCCTATTGTTTTTTCTACAAAATCACCCTTTATACTACTAACTTTATTATCATCTACAGCAATCAAGCTAAAAGCTCCAGAATTTGCTTCTATTAACAATTTATTATCATCATACTTATGCTTTAACTTACCTTGATTTACCATATTTAAAACAACTTCTTCATTCAAATGAACTAATTTGCAAAATTCACTAAGTTCAAGATATGTTTGCATAAAAACTCCTATGCTCTTAAAAAGCTAAATTCTGGCAATAAAGATGGGCTTAAAATCTCATTTATATTGCCACTATGTAATTCGCCAAATTCTTTGTTATTCTCATTTATAAGCTTTTTAAATTTGCAAAAATATTTATCATCACGCTTATAAATTTCGCCTATTTCATTATTTACTAATTCAATATTTGCATTTAATGGAGCAAATATTTCGTATTCATAATCTTTTTTAATAATTCCCTTACTAGCTATGCTTTTACCATTTTCGCTAAACCCATGCACTTGCATTGTGCCTTGCATTATTGAAGTTTCGTGATTTTGAGTATCATCTTTTTCATAAGGCCTAGCCATTAAATACCCATCAGTAAATCCACGAGATTTTAAAGTATTTAACTCATCATCATATTTTTTTGCATCAAATTGATTGTTTAAAGTATCAATTACAGCTTGTTTGTAAGTTCTAGTTGCACAAGCTACATAATATTCACTCTTAGTTCTTCCTTCTATTTTAAAGGCATTTATGGCATTTTTTTCCATAATTTTGTCTATATAATTAGCAAGCTTTAAATCTTTAGAATTAAAAATATGTGTTCCTAAATCATCTTCTACTATTCTAAATAAAGCATTATTTTCTGGATTTTTCGCATATAATTCATAAGGAAATCTACAATCATTAGCACATGCACCAAGATTTGAGCGCCTTCCACTCTGAACTGCTGATATTAAACACCTTCCACTATAAGCAAAACACATTGAGCCATGCACAAATGCTTCTATTTCAATATCTGCATTTTTTGCTATATCACAAGCATCTTTTAAGCCTAATTCTCTAGCAATTACAACTCTTTTTGCACCTAAATCCTTATAAACTAAAGCATCTTCATAATTTAAAATATTTGCTTGAGTGCTAACATGGATAGGAATATTAGGAGCTATTTGTTTTGCTAATCTCATAGCACCTATACTAGCGATTATTAAAGCATCAGGTTTTAGCTCGGCAAGTAAGGCTAAATGTCTTTTAAGACCTTCTAGTTGAGCACTCACATGAAAACCATTAACCGTTGCATAAACTTGCACACCTTTGCTATGAGCATATTTTATACCTTCTGCAAAGCTAGTTTCATCAAATTCTTTAGCAGCACGAGAGCGTAAAGAAAACGATGAAAGTCCTGCATAAACAGCATCAGCACCATAATTTACAGCAATTTTTAATTTTTTTAAATTACCTGCTGGAGCAATTATTTGTGGAGTTAGCATTATTTATCCCTTGTTATTTTCTATATTGCATTCTAATAAATTTATAGAATGTTGTGTTAAAATCGAGATTTTATTAATAGTTGATTTTAATTTTTCAATATCCTCATCTTGTTTTATTAATAAATCTTTAATATCACTATTTTCATTATTAACTAATTCTACAATATCTTTTGCAGTTTTAATTTGTTCTAATTGCGTATATAACATATTTTTTGAACTTTTAAATTTATCTACATTTGGAAATTTATCACACAAAATTGCAAAAAAATCTAACTGTGATTTTAAACTACTATCTAAACCATTTAATATATTCTCTAAATTAAAAAAATAATCATTAAGAATATCGGTCTTATTATAAATCAAACTAGAAAAAATCCCATCTTTACTATTTTCTAAAACACTTTCATTATTATTCATTAATATTCCTTGTAAAAACCAATATTCTAAACTATTAAACAAAATCAGCTAAAATCATAGCTTATTAAATCCAACTTAAGGTTAAAACATGGCTAAATTTGTAAATAATATAAGCGAGTTTTATGATTTTTGTATTAAGAATGAAGTTTTATTTGTAGATTTTAGATTTACAAGTTTAGATGGAACTTGGAATCATTTAACATATACTTTAAAATCAGTTGATGAGGGAGTTTTAAAAGCTGGAATTCCTTTTGATGCAAGCTCATATAAGGGTTGGCAACCGATTGATAAAAGTGATATGATATTAATCCCTGATGTTACTACGGCTTTTCTAGATCCATTTGCCACAGATAATACCGTAATTGTAATATGTGACATTTTTGATATATATAAAAACGATTTTTATGAAAAATGTCCAAGGACAATAGCTAAAAAAACTATGAAAATGTTAGATAATAATGAAATAGCTGATACCGCTTATTTTGGAGCTGAAAATGAATTTTTCATATTTGATGATGTTAAAATAATAGATACTATGAATTGTGCTATGTATCAAATAGATACTGAAGAAGGCGAATGGAATGATAACAAAAATTATGAAGACGCTTACAATACCGGTCATCGTCCAAGAAGAAAAGGTGGTTATACTCCGGTTCCTCCAATCGATAGTATGCAAGATTTAAGAGCTGAAATGGTTCAGGTTTTAGAGCGTGTTGGTATTGAATGCTTTGTTCATCATCATGAATGTGCACAAGGTCAAGGAGAAATCGGGGTTAAGTTTAATACTTTAGTAGAAGCTGCTGATAATGTTCAAATATATAAATATGTAGTAAAAATGGTAGCTCATCTAAATGGTAAAACTGCTACATTTATGCCAAAACCACTTCATCTTGATAATGGTAGCGGAATGCACGTTCACATGAGCTTATTTAAAAATGGCAAAAACCTATTCTATGATAAAAGTGGCTATGCAGGACTTAGTAAGACTGCAATTCATTATATAGGTGGGGTTTTAAGACACGCAAGAAGTGTAACAGCATTTACAAATCCAACTACTAATTCTTATAAAAGATTAATCCCAGGGTTTGAAGCTCCATCAATTCTAACTTACTCTTGTCAAAATCGTTCAGCTAGTTGTAGAGTGCCTTATGGAATTAACGAAAAAAGTGCTAGAGTTGAAATGCGTTTTCCTGATAGTTCTAGTAATGTGTATTTGGCATTTTCATCTATGCTTTTAGCAGGACTTGATGGAATTAAAAATGAGCTTACTGCAGCTGGACCTATGGATGAGAATTTATTTAAATTAAGCCTTGATGAAATTAGAGAAAAAGGAATAGAGCAATTACCACATACTCTAAGGGGTGCTTTAGAGAGCTTAATCCGTGATAATGCTTATCTAAAACCTATTTTTACTGATACTTGTATACAAGATTATCAACATATGAAGTTTAAAAATCAAGTTTGGCCAGTAGAACAACGCCCAACTGCATATGAATTTAAAACTACATATTCTTGCTAGATTTTGCCACAGTTTATTGTGGCAAAAATTCATAAAACATATATTAATTAACACTATAAAATATATTGCTATGAAAAAATAGACTTATTGTTTTTAAATACAGCGTAAGTTATAATATTATGTTTATATGAAATTTTACTATAATTAATAAAATATTAATATAAATAATTTTCAATAATAAAAAATCATACTAAACATAAATAAAAGAATTAAATTTATCTTATATTTTTAATATTATCAAAATCCTTATGTTGGTAATTATTTTTTAAAGCTTTTAGATTATCCTTATTCACGCCATTTAAAATTGCTACTTCTTCAAATTTATCTCTAGCATTTTTCATATCTTTTAAAATTTCTTTAAATTCATTTTCATTAATTTCAAAAAATTCTTTAATTTCATCAAATAATTTAAGCGATGGCAAGTTTTCATAATCTATAAAATTTAAAGCGTGATTTTGTTTTGAATAATCTATTGTTTCTGGTGTTATATCAAATGCAGGAGATAAATTCCAAGTTTTAGTATCTTTATCATATAAAACGCCGTGATTTCTTAAATGGTCGTCCGTATTGCCAAATAAACCATTAAAAACCATTCTTCTAAACAATTGCTTTTTATTTTTAGTATCCAAGCAATATGCTAAATCACAATAAGATTTTTCAAAACTTGTTTCCCCTTCTTTAACACCTAATAAAGTCATAGCTGATTTATAAGGAATTCTTGTATTATCTATTCTATCAAACCTTTTTACAAGTAATGCTGTTCCTTTATAGGTTTCAAATAACTTTACTTCACAAGTATTAATTTTTGCTATTTTAGCAATATCAAGCATAGTTTTTTCACAATTTGATATTTGTCTATATTCATCTTTAATAGATGGAAATTTTACTATATAAAGCTCATTATTGTTTATAATACTTGCTTTTGGTCTTGCACCACCTATACTACCACTCGGTGCTAAAAGATTTTTAATATCACTTTCTAAGCTTTCACCTAATTCAATTCTTTGAGATGAAATACATAATTCATTTATATTATTAAGAATATAATCTGTTGGTGATATAAAATTATTATTTTCTCTAACTCTAAGAGAACCCATCCTAAAATAATCACTAACTCCTGCTAAATATTCACTAGGCGTTAAATCACTACCAGCTTTTCGTTTTTGAATTAATTGACCCCATCTATCAGGACTAATATCACTAAAAGCTCCCCATAATTCCTTGCTTACAAATTCAGTTTCAACTAAAGGCAAGTTTGGGTCAAGTTCAAATCCATTAATAAGCCATTCTTTATTATAAGTAAAAAAATATGTTTCATTTTTACCATAGGCTGATATTTTTAAATCTCCCACATAATCATCATTGCTATAAATTTGCAAAACTCTCATTTTTATCCAATTTATTTAATTCAATCATTATAATAATCTTAATTTAAGACTATGTGGTAATAAATATACTTATACTAAACAATATAACTACATGAAAATAAATTTATATTTTTTAAATAGCAAACAATTAATTTAAATATAAACTTATATTTAATATTTATAAAAATAGAATAATTATTTATATTTATTATTTTTATAAAGAACATAGCAAAATAACTTAATTTATAATAATTTATCTTATCCAAATTAATAAAATTAAAATATTTTGTTTTGCAAACAAAAAATAAATATTTATAAATTTATTTAAACATAAATTTGTAATAATTTATTTAAACTTTCTTCATCATTAGTCTGTGATATTCTATATAAAGCAAAATCGTATTTTAAAGGGTCTTCATTACAAAAATTTTTTAAAGCCTTACTAAGCTCTAGCATACATTTTTGATCGGCTTGTTTTCTTTTAATAAGTCCTAACATAAGCCCCATTTTATGTGTATGTGTATCAAGTGGCATTAATAAATCAGCAGGACTAATTTCATTAAACAAACCTAAATCTAAATTATCATTTCTTACCATCCAGCGATAATACATACAATATCTTTTATACGCACTTGTATTATTAACTTTACTAAAAAAGAATTCATACCCATCACTTCTATAATCATTCAATGAATAAATCTCAGTAATTAAAGCTTGAATAACTTCTAATATTTTATTATTTTTGCTTGTTTTATAAATTTTATGACTAAAATCTTTTATACTTGATTTTTTTTTAAATCTTTTTAGACTAATAAAAATTTCTGCTACATCTTTTTCGTTTTGAAATCTATATTTGTGATTTATTTGCCTTATTTCTTCATCACTTTTATTAAGTAAAGTAAAATCAAGTTTTTTTAAAAATTTTACTATAGCACCAGCATTTCCATACGCAAATAAAGCGCATATTAAAGCAATAAACTCTATATATTCGCTATTAATATTATCATATACTACTTGCAATGGGTCAGGGTGCGAATATAAATTATCAATTGTATTTTTAATACCACTTTGTTCATCTAATAATTTTTTTATCATATTCTCTCTTTTAAAGAAGTAATTTTTATATAAGATTCTTCTAATCTACTTCTACTTATTTTACCATCATCTACTGCTTGACTTATAATATCAACAACATAGCTTGCTGTATCTCCATACTTTATCCTAGATAATCCAAAATACAATATATCAACTCCAGCATTTATACTATCAATTATCCTATCTTTAAAATCTATGCCATCTAAATCACCACCTAAGATATCATCACTTACTATTACCCCATTAAATGATAAATCATTTTTTAACATATTAATGATTTTCTTAGACATATTTGCTGGTTTTTTATCTAGTATAGGATAAATTTTATTTGAAACCATTATCATATCAGCTTTATTAGTTTGTATAAAATCATAAAATGGTCTTAAATTTTTAAAATTATAATCACCTATAACACCATCTTTAGCATTCATATCTCCAGGAAAACTTTTAATACTAACTAAAAGATTATTCTTTCTGAAAATATCAGCATACTCCCTTGCATATATACTCATTTTATTAAATTCTTTACTAGAATTAACATTTAAAGTTAAATTTAAATTAATACCTAATTCATTAATACCGAAAGCTATATCAAAATAATCTGTTCTAATATCATTTAAATTTTTATTAAAATCAACAAAATTTGGTATATAAAAATCACTAAAATTAGAACTATTCATATCTGAATAATCAATACCTAAAAATAATGGATTTACAATTGCTATATTTTTAAATCTACTAACTAATTTTTTTGCCTGTTCAATATTTGTAAAATTATTTGCACTAAAAACTATACCACCAACTTTTCCAAGACTAGCTTCTTGACCTAATTTTCTTATATTGTATTCTTTAATATCTTTTCCATTAAAACCTATCATAATCATCTGACCAGCTAGTCTTTGGGTGCTTATATTTGATAAATTTTGAGAATACAATACAATATTTATAAATAATATAATTAAAATTTTTTTCATTTTTTTAATAAATCTTGTAAGCTAGTTTTTACATTCTTGCCATTTAAAATTAATAAAATTTCATTAGCAATAGGACAATATATATTATGTGTTTTTGCAATTTTACAAACTGATTTAGTAGTATCAATTCCTTCAGCAACTTCATTTAATTCTTGCTTAATTTCATCTTGATTATAGCCCTTTGCAAGCATTAATCCCACTCTGTAATTTCTTGATAATGTTGAGCTAGCAGTTAAAAATAAATCACCTGCCCCACTTAAACCTAGAAAAGTATTATCTTTAGCACCAAAAAACTTACCAAATCTAGTAATTTCTATAAGACCACGAGAAATAAGAGCAGCTCTTGCATTATTACCTAATTCTAATCCATCACAAATTCCACTAGCAATAGCAATAATATTTTTATATGCGCCACAAATCTCAGCACCAACGACATCATTATCGGTGTATGTCTTTATAAAACTAGGAAAAAAATTAGCAAATTCTTGATTTAACTTATCATTAATACCACTAATTACAAGTGCTGTTGGTAAATTTTTACTAACTTCTGCTGCAAAAGATGGGCCAGTTAAAACACTAATATTTTCTATTGGAAAAAACTTAGAAAATACATCGTGTAAAAACAAGTCTTGATAAATACCTTTTGAAGCGATTAATACATAATTATCATTTAAATTACTAAAGTTAGCTCTAAGATAATCATAGGTTCCTTGAGCACTTAATGCAAATATTAAATATTTACTTTTTTTAGCTTCGTTTATATCAATATATTCACCTGATTTTTTACTAAAAGAACAAATATTTACCTTGTTATTAAGTGAGATAGCATGAGCTATTGCACTACCCCACTTACCAGAACCAATTACGCTAATCATCCAAGCTTAGCCTTTAAAAGCTCATTTACTTTATTTGGATTAAAAGCTCCTTTGCCTTCTTTCATAGTCTGTCCTACAAAAAATCCAAACAATTTATCTTTACCCGACTTATATTCAGCTACTTTATCTGCATTTTTAGATAATATTTCATCTATTATTGCATTAATAGCACCATCATCACTAACTTGTTTTAATCCTAGTTTATCAATAGCATCGCTTACACTTATATCGTTTTCAAACAAATAAGCTAAAACATCTTTGCCTGCTTTATTTGATATTTCACTATTTTCAATAGCTTTTATCAAATCTGCTAATTTTTCTTTTCCCACAGGAGAATTTGTTATATTTAATTCACCTTTTAATAAACCCATTAATTCTACACTTAACCAAGTTGTACTAAGTTTTGGAGAACAACCTGATTTTATTAAATATTCAAAAAACATAGCCATTTCTAGTGAGCTTACTAAAACCTTAGCATCATCTTCTTTTAGCCCATACTCGCTAACATAACGAGATATTTTCTCATCTGCAAGTTCAGGAATTGCAACATTAATCATATCAGCACTAGCAAATACAGGTAATAAATCAGGGTCTGCAAAATATCTATATTCAGCAGCTTCTTCTTTGCTTCTCATAGGTTTTGTAACAAGTCTTGTAGTATCAAATAATCTTGTTTCTTGAACTACTTCACTATCATACTTACCATCCATCCAAGCAGCTATTTGGCGTTCTTTCTCATACTCTATTGCTTTTTGAATAAATTTAAAACTATTTAAATTCTTAATTTCTACTCTTGTATAAAATTTATTATCGCCTTTAGGTCTAATAGATATATTAACATCACATCTAAAAGAGCCTTCTTGCATATTAGCATCACTAATATCTAAAAATCTTATAATAGAATGAAGTTTTTTAAGATAAGCTACAGCTTCATCAGCACTTCTAATATCTGGCTCACTTACAATCTCAAGTAGTGGAGTTCCTGCACGATTTAAATCCACTAAAGAATTATCGTTTTCGTGAATATTTTTACCTGCATCTTCTTCAAGGTGAGCTCTAGTAATTCCTACTATTTTTTTACCAAAATCACCTTCAATTTCTAATTTTCCACCTTCAACTATTGCCACATCAAATTGTGATATTTGATAAGCTTTAGGTAAATCAGGATAAAAATAGTTTTTTCTATTAAAAATACTTACTTCATTAATTTTTGCATTAATTGCTTTACCAAAATATATAGCCTTTTGTAAAGCTTCTTTATTTAATACAGGTAAAGCTCCAGGCAATGCCAAACATACAGGGCAAACATTAGTATTAGCAACTTCACCAAAACTTGTCGCACAAGAACAAAAAATCTTAGTTTTTGTATTAAGCTGAGTATGAACTTCTAAACCAATAACTACTTCAAATTCCATTAATGTTCCTCTTCAACTACTATTGCACTAGCAATGTAAACATATGTTAATATCATAAATACAAAAGTTTGTAAAAATGCCATGAATGTTAAAAGAAAATATGGTGGTAAAGGTGCTATATAAGGAACTAATGCCAAAATAACAGCTAAGAATAAATCATCGCCTTTAATATTTCCAAACAAACGGAAAGATAATGAAATAATTCTTGAAAAATGAGAAATTACCTCTACTAAAAACATAAACGGCGCTATAAATTTAACTGTTCCAAAAAAATGAGAAAAATATTTTACAACACCTTGCTCTCTTATACCTTCAAAGTTATAATAAACAAACACTATCACAGCTAAAACTAATGTTAAATTTAAACTACCACTTGGTGCTTCAAATCCCGGGATAATACCTATTATATTACTAACAAAGACAATTAATCCTATTGTGGCTACTAATGGTAAATATTTTCTAGCTAATTCTTCGCTACCTAATGTATCTTTACCCATACTAAGAACACCTGATAAAAACATTTCCATTAAATTTTGAACACCTCTTGGAACTAATTGCATTTTAGAAGTCGCCATTTTAGCTAACAATAAAACAATAAGTACAACTAAAATTAGATGAACTAAATAAGCAATTTTAATATCATGCGTAATAAAATCACTGAATAAAAACAAATTGTGCATCTTAATGCTCCTTAAGCTTAAAGTTTGTGTCAATTCTACATCGTAAGACTTAGTAATTGGTTAATATTTCTAAAAGGATAATAATAAAATTTTACTATTTTAATTAACTTGGTTAAGCATTTTAATACCAAAATTTAATAATCTACGTAATTAATTTAACAAATTATCTGCGTTGAAAGGATCATTATGAAAAAAATTTTACTAACTTTACCTTTAGCATTTACAATACTATATGCTTATGATATTAAAACATTAGAGCAATCTTGCAATAATTTAGATTATAATGCTTGTAATGACTTAGGTGCTCAATATTATAATCAAAATAATATTACTGAAGCGGAGAAATTTTATAAACTAGCTTGTGACAATAATAATGCTATAGCTTGTTCTAATCTTTCTTATATAAATCAAAACAAATCAAATTTAAAATTAGCGTATGAGTACGCTGAAAAATCTTGCGACAATTTAAATGCTATATCGTGTGCTAGAAGTGGATACTTTTTAGAAAATGGTATAGGTGTTACAAAAAATATTTCAAAAGCTAATGAAAAATATAAAAAAGGATGTGAACTTCAAAATGGGTGGGCTTGTAGAAATTTAGGCTTGTCATATGAATATGCTAAAGGCTTTAAACAAAACTACTCAAATGCTTTAAATTATTATGAATTAGGTTGCAAATATAATGATAAATCAGCTTGTTTAAACGCAGGATATATATACGAAAATTTTAATAATATTGATATGATAAAGACACTAGGATTTTACCTAAAATCTTGTGAATTAGGTGAACCAATAGCATGTCATAACTTAAGCTTAATGCATACTAATAACAAAATACTACCTATAAACCACTCTTCAGCAATATCATTACAATTAAAATCTTGTCAAGCAAATTACGCTCCAGCTTGTAATGAACTAGCAAAGGCTTATGAATTTGGACTTGGTGTTAATATTGATTACAAACTTGCTGTTAATTACTACACAAAAGCTTGTGATGCAAATAATGCTGCTGCGTGTAATAATTTAGGTGTATTAAATACAAAAGGAATAGGGACAAATAAGGACTATGCAAAAGCGATTAAGTTATATACAAAATCTTGTGAATTAAATAATGCATTGGCTTGTAATAACTTAGGTGATTTTTTCTCAAATGGTAAAATTAAAAAGAATCCTAAACAATCAAAAAAATATTATAAAAAATCGTGTAATCTAGGATATAAAGCTGCTTGCAAAAAATAATACATTAGATAGGAATTTCCTATCTAAAAATTTAATTTTCTCTAAAAAATTTCTGAGCTAGTTGATTTGCTTTTTCTTTATCTCGTCCCTTTTTAAAGCTTTTATAAATACCGCTTATATAACTTTCTAAAATAGCTTGAGAATCTATAGGATTTTCATTATTTTCTACTCTTTTATAAATTCCATTTTCATCTAATTCGTAAGCTAACTGATTATCACTTAATTGCAACCTTAAAATTTCAGCAAGTTTTGCATGTAAACTTTCATTTAAAATAGGGGTCATTATTTCTAAACGACGCTCTAAATTTCTTGGCATCATATCAGCACTACTTATATAATATTGAGGTGTAGCATGTTTAAAATAGAAAATTCTAGCATGTTCAAGATATTTTCCAACGATACTAATTACTCTAATATTTTCACTATGACCTTTCATTTTTGGTATAAGACAACAAATTCCACGAACAATTAATTTTATATTAACTCCTTTATTAGATGCTTCATAAAGTGCTTTGATAATATCATCATCTACCAAAGAGTTCATTTTCATAATTATCTCACCGTTTTTTCCAGCTAAACTTTCAGTTTTTATCATTCTTAAAACCTTTTCTTTTATCTGAAAAGGACTCATAGATAAAACTCTTAATTGCTTGTTTTTACAATACCCAGTTAAAATCGTAAAAAATGCTGTAATATCAGTATTTGCTATATCAAAATTTGATGTAAAAAAACTAACATCTGTATATACTTTAGCAGTATTACCATTATAATTTCCTGTCCCTAAATGCGCATAAAATTTAAGACTACCATCATCCATTTGTCTTATAACTTGAGCAATTTTTGCATGAACTTTAAAACCTGCTATTCCATAAACTACATGAGCTCCAGCATTTTCTAATTCCTTAGCCCAATAAAGGTTATTTTCTTCATCAAAACGAGCTTTAAGTTCAACCATAACAGTAACTTGTTTGCCATCATTTGCAGCATCCATTAAGGCTCTAATAATTTGTGAATTTTTTTCAACCCTATAAAGCGTCATTCTAATTGATATTGTACGAGGGTCCTTACTAGCATCTTTAATAAATGATGCTACAGGGTCAAAACTTTCATAAGGCTGATAACATAAAACATCTTGTTTTTCTATTACATCAAAAATACTCATATTTTCATCAAATGGTGGCAAAATTTTAGGTATATAAGATATATGACACAAATGACTTAATTCTTTATTATTTACAATTTGAAGCATTGAGCTGAGTGCTAATGGAGTCCTGTATTCATAAATATCCTTATTAAATACTTTAAGATGTGAGCTTAAAAAATTTTTTAATTCATCACTTGCACCCTGCTCTATTTGAATCCTAACATAAGCACCTTTTCTTCTTAATTTTAAACCTTGTTCAAGTAACATCATAAAATCATCTGCTTCTTCTTCCTCTATGACAATATCAGCATTTCTAGTTACCCTAAAAGCAGCACTTTGTTCAAGCTTATAACCTGGGAATATTTCTTCAATGTGTTCTTTTACAATACTTTCAATAGGGACAAAAAGCCCTGTATCTGCCTCATAAAATCTAGGTAAAACTCTAGGGATTCTAATCATTGCAAATTTATGATGTTTATCAGTATCGCTACTAAGTTTTAAAACTAATGAAAATGAAAGATTATTAAGAGGTGGAAAAGGGTGTGTAGAATCTACTGCTATAGGAACAATCACAGGAACTATGGTACTAAAAAAATATTCCTTTGCCTTGCCCCTTTGATTTCTAGTTAATTCATTATAATTTTTTAAATACACTTTAGCATTTTCTAATTCTTTCATTATAGAAAAATAATAATTTTCCAATGTTTCTTTTTCATGATGTAAATACTCACGAATAGCATTTAACTGCTCTAGTGGTGATATTTCATTAGCTGGGACAACACCAGCTGCAAAAAGTTGCTTTAACCCTGCAACTCTAATCATATAAAACTCATCTAAATTTGTACAATAAATTACAACAAATCTTAATTTTTCTAACAATGGTATATTTTTACTACATTGATTTAATACCCTTGTATTAAATTTAAGCCAAGAAAGTTCCCTATTAAAAAGCAAATCCCTTCTCATTTTAATCTCCACCTATTTTATAAAACCACTCGCTACAACAAAATCATCTTTATAAAAAACTGCTAATTGTCCACTTGCTAATGCAAAAACGCTTTCATCTAAAATTACCTTTTTATTAAATGCATTTAAGGTACAAGATACTTCGGTGGTATTGTAGCGAATTTTTACTTTACATTTTATATTATCAAAATCGCAAAATGAATTTAAATTTGCTAATTCAAACTCATTTACATAAAGCTCATCCTTACTACCTACAATTATTTCATTTTCATTTGGATTTATCTTTATAACATAATGTGGTGTTAATGCACCTTTTACACTAAAGCCTCTCCTTTTACCGATGGTATAATGCATATATCCATCATGCTCTCCTACAATTTCTCCTTTAGTATTTTTTACTAGCCCTTTATTATCAACATTAATATGTTCTCTTAAAACATCAGTGTATGTATTACTAACAAAACAAATCTCACTACTTTCTTTTTGCTCACTAATTGATTTTAAAATTGGTATTTTTAATGCGTTTTCTTTTATGTCTTTTTTAAATTTATCCCCCAAGAAAAACATAACATCTTTTAGACTGTCTTTATCAACATTAGCTAAAAAATATGTTTGGTCTTTACTTAAATCTACAGCCTTTTTTAGCATATTATTTACAATTTGTGCATAATGTCCAGTAGCTAAAATAGCATTTTTACTCTTAGCTAAATCTAATAATGCCCCTAATTTTATAAAACGATTGCATAACGCACATGGATTTGGGGTTTTTCCATCTTTATAAATATTTAAAAATGGTGTAAAAACAAATTCATTAAAACGCTCTTCTAAATTTAAAACTTCATAATCAATACCTAAAAATTCACTGACTTTTCTAACATTTTCAATATTTTTTTCGTGATAATTTGCCTTATTATGAAGTTTCATATAAATCCCATAAACTTCGTGTCCTTGCTCTTTTAGTTTTAACGCAGTATATGAACTATCAACTCCACCACTCATTGCTAAAACTATTTTCATAAAATTTCCTTTCCATCTAAAAACATTTGTTTTACTTCCTTGTTTCTTAAAATTGTCTGTATTAAAATCTGACTTTTATCATATCCAAAATCATCTAATAACATAAAATCAGCACAGGCTCCATATTCTAACGGATTAAATCCATTTAAAAATAAATGTGCATTATCATATGTAGCTGTTTTAAATAAAATATAAGCTATTTTTTCTAAATCAAACTCATTATGTAAAATAATATTAGCCCTTAATTCATCAAAAAAATTAAGACTATCATTAGAGCTAAGCCCATCTGTTCCTAATGATAATTTAATATTGTTTTTCAAAACATTTTTTAAATTTATTTTTTTAGAACCTAAATAACGATTTGACCTAGCACATGTAGTAATAATATGATTATTATTAAAAATACTAAAATCATCTACATAATTACAATGTGTAAAAATAGCTTTTAAATCATAAAAATCTCTTAAAAAATTTCTAGTCAACCTACTAGGGTTAAAGCTTTTTAAATAATTGCTAAATTTATTTTTTTTACCATTTAAATAATTTTTTTCATCAATACTTTCCATAAAATGAGTTGATATTAATAAATCATTGTTTTTGGCATAATTTATAGCAAAATCATAAACCTCATCACATATAGAATATGGGCTATGTAATGATATATTATTTTTTAAATTTGAATAACGATTAAACCTATCACAAAAAAAGTCTATATTTTTTTGTGCCACACTTTTATTAGCACCTAAAATTTCATGAAATATTATGCTTTTGATCTTACTTTTTGAAAGAATTTCAAGCTCTCCTCCAAAACTCGATATCTCACCTAAGTATCCAACCCCACTATGTAACATAATATTTATATTTTTATCAATTTCTTTTTCTAATATTTCTTTATTTATATTCTCACGATTTTTAATAATACTCTCAAGCCATAAAGTAAAATTACCATAATCAAGTCTTGAAGTACAAAATTCTAAATGCGAATGAATATTACAAAAAACCGGACTTAAAATATAATTACCATAGTCTAAAATATTAGCATTTTTATAAATTTTAATAGCTTCATCAAAATCCATTATTCCTATGATTTTATCATCAAAAACTATGACTTTATTATATAAAATATAATCTTTTTTACTAAAATCTAAAATGGCTTTAACTTTAATAATATTAATCATTTTAATCCTTTTTCATATTATTACAAAAAAGGATTAAGTAGTAGTTTTATAAAATAAGTTAATTTAAATTTATAAATTAAATAATCATTGTGCTATTAATTCAACCCTACGATTACGATATCTACCATCTTCAGTATTGTTTGTATCGATAGGTTTTGTATCAGAATAACTTTCAACTTTTATATTATTATTATCTACACCTAGCTTTATTAATTCTTTTTTTACCTCATAAGCTCTTTGTTTTGATATTTGTTTATTTATAGCACTAGAACCAACACTATCAGCATGACCTCTTATAATCGCCTTTAAATCATTACTTATAACATAGTCAGCAAAATCTTCTATACTGTCTTTAAACTCTGGTTTAATAACTATGCTATTATTATCAAATTGTATGCTATATTGATAATTATTAGAAATATTTAGCTCATTTGTAATTTTTTCTAAGGCTTTAATTAATTCACTTTGATTTTTTACATCATAATATTTTCCATTGCCTACAACTAATTGCTCTAATTGTCTTTTAGTACTTTCATCAACAGAATAACCAACTATATAAATGCTAATTGTAGAATTAGGATTATCCCTTACAAATGTTTTGACTGCTTCTAAAGGATTGCCATTACAAGTTTCTTCACCATCACTTAATAAAATCACATTAATATTTGTATCATCATTTGCAACTATATTTGAAGCTTCTAAAATAGCCTTCGCTAAAGGAGTTGAACCACTAGCTCTTATTGAATTTAGTGAATTTATAAGTTTGTTTTTATCAGTTGTAAAATCATTTACAACACTAGTTTGACAAGAATTGCCAAATTTAATTAAAGATGCACTTGTTTTATCAGCCGATAAATTACTAATAATATCTCTTATAACTTCTTTTGCTGAATCAATTCTTGTATTGTTATTATTGCCATAGTCAATAAGATCCATACTGCCAGATGCATCTAACAAAAATAAAGTTTTTTGAAATTTACTTTGTGTAGAATAACTTTTTTGTGTGAAGTTATCGTTTTGCATGTCATTATCGTCTAATCCGTCATCTTGCTGATTTTGTCCTTGCTGTTGTCTTAATTTAGCGTTATTTGGCGTATTATTAGGTGCATCGTAAGTATTAGGTACAGTATAATTATTTTGTTGATAATTAGAATTTAAAGAATTATTATTGCTATTTTGAATAGGTTTTTCTATTATTTTTGGGTCAACTAAAAGCTGTCTTGCCACATCATTTTGTGTAAAATTATAACTACCATAATTTTGGCTACAAGCACTAAGACCAACTAATAATGTTGATAAAAAACATAATTTAATTTTAGTTTTCATAATTTCTCCTTATATTGAAAGGAGAAATTATATAAACAAATATTAAATAAAAGTAAAAAATAATTATAAATTTATTAATAATTATCTTTCTTCTTTATAGAATAAATTATAAATGATATTGCAAACATAACTATAACAGGCACAACCCAGCCTAACATTGCATCATAGAAAGGTAGTTTTAATAAAATAGGACTAACTCCAATTAAATCTAAAATCTTTGTTTCACCAATTGTAAAACCTGATAAATCAAGTGCGTTTAAAATTCCTATAAGAGCTGCTGTATAAACTGTAGCACAATAAACAATTTTGCTACTATCAATTAGATTATTAATTAAAGATAAAATAATTAAAACAATAGCTATTGGATATATTGCAATTAAAACTGGGACACTAAATTTAAGAATTTGAGTTAAGCCATAATTTGCAATAATTAAACTAATTACAACCCATAATATTACCCAAGTTTTATATTTAATTTTAGTAACACTTGAAAAATACACACTTGTTGAATTTATTAGTCCTATTGTAGTCGTAATACAAGCAAGTAATGCAGTAAATCCTAAAATAATCCTTCCAAAATGTCCGAATAAATCATTACTAATACTAGATAACAAAACAGCACCATTTTCAGCTGAAAATGTATTTCCGTAGATATAACCTAAATAACCTAATAAAATATAAACAATCATTAAAATAACACCAGCAAATAATCCAGCCTTAACAGTAATTACTGATAATTTCTTTTCATCATTAATTCCATAAGTTTTAAGTGCTGCAACAACACTAATACCAAAAACTAAAGCCGCTAAAGCATCCATTGTTTGATAGCCTTCTACGAATGCGGTTGCAACTGCATGTTTTGTATATCTTTCACTAGCACTTGCTATGTTTACATCTGTAACAAATAAAGCTGTGATAAAAAATACTGCAATTAAAGTTAATAAAATAGGTGTTAAATATCTTCCTAATGTATTTAAAACCTTACTAGGGTTTATACAAACATAATAATTTAATGCAAAATAAATACAACTATAAATAAACAATTTTCCATCAATTACGCCAAATTTAAAATCTAAATTTTCTACATAAGGTGCAATCATAATCTCATAAGGCATATTACTTGCTCTAGGGATTGCAAGTGCTGGTCCTATTGATATATAAATCGCTGCGACAAAAATTAAAGCAAATAATGGCGATACCCTGCTTGATAAATCTTTTAATGTTCCAGCTCTAGCAACTGCTGCAACTCCTAAAACCGGTAAAACAACGCCAGTAGCACAAAAAAATAAAATAGCTACATAAAAATTTTCACCAGCTTCCTTTCCTAACATTGGTGGCAAAATAAAGTTACCTGCACCAAAAAACATAGCAAATAGCATTAAAGCTACAACAAAAAATTCTTTTCTAGTAAAATTACTCATATTTCTCCTTTAAAATAAATTTCATAATAATGTTCTTACTCCTTTTGTATTTGGCTCACTCAAAATCCCTTGTTTTTCACATTGCTCTATAATATTAGCTGCTCTGTTATATCCTATATTCAGCTGCCTTTGTATGTATGAGATACTTGTTTTATTGCTCTCTCTCATAATTCTTACTGCTTCTTCAAATTTTTCATCTAAAGCATCATTATTATCAACCACATAAGTATTAGTTATACTACTATCTTGTAAAATACTTTCATCATAAGATACTTTTTCTTGGCTTTTTAAATGTTCTACTACTTTAATAATTTCATCTTCACTAGCAAATGGTGCGTGAAGTCTTACGATTGAACTTACTCCAGGGGGTGTAAATAAACTATCACCACGCCCAAGCAAACTCTCAGCACCTTTAGTGTCTAAAATAACCTTACTATCAGTTTGAGTACTAACTTTATAGCTCAGGCGACTTGGTAAATTTGCTTTAATTAAACCTGTAATTACATCAACACTTGGGCGTTGCGTTGCTACTATTAGATGAATTCCAGCTGCTCTTGCCATTTGTGCAAGTCTTGCTATATAAACTTCAACTTCTTTTCCACCAGTCATCATCAAATCAGCTAACTCATCAATAATAATAACAATATAAGCTAGTGGTTCTAATCCTAATTTAGGTGCTTTTTCATTAAAATTATCTATATTTTTTGTATGAACATTTGACATTAATTCATAACGCCTTTCCATCTCTAAAACCATATTTTTTAAAGCTATAGTTGCTTTTTCTGGTCTTGTTATAACTGGGGTTAATAAATGTGGAATTTCATTATACATTGAAAATTCAAGCATCTTAGGGTCTATCATTAACAACCTTAAAGTTCTTGGCGTATTTTTATATAGCAAACTTAAAATCATAGCATTTATTCCAACGCTCTTTCCACTTCCTGTGGTTCCTGCTATTAGTAAATGCGGTAACTTTTTTAAATCCGTAATAAATGTATTACCAACTATATCTTTACCTAATGCTATCGTTAACTTGCTTTTACTTTTAATAAATAAATTATCTTCAAACATAGTTCTTATATTTATTGTTTGAGATGTTTTATTTGGAATTTCAATTCCTACTACATCCTTTCCTGGAATTGGTGCTTGGATTCTAATACTTGTAGCTTTAAGTGCCATAGCTAAGTCATCTGAAAGACTTGAAATTTTACTAAGCTTAACATCAGCTGCTGGTTTAAACTCAAATGTAGTAACAACCGGACCCCAATAAGTTTTAACAACATCTCCATCTATTTTAAAATGTTTTAGTTTTGCTAAAAGTTCATTAATCTTTTCATCTAATTCATCTTCATCAATTATAATCTCTTTATTTTCAGGTATATCTAATAATTCTACATTAGGTAATTCAAAATCTTTTGGAATTTCAACAGTTCCTAACTCTAATTCGCTTAAAATTGCCTTGTTTTCTTCAAGTTCGCTTAAAATTTCAATTTTTTTACCTGCCTTAGGGACAAAACTTTGATGCTCTAATTCTTCTATAATCACGCTTTCTTCATTATTGTCTATTTCAGCATTTAAATTTATTATATCTTCATCTTGATTTGTATTTTCAACATTATAATTTATAGTTTCCTTTTCTAAAAATAAAGGCTCTAATTCCTTTTCTATTGTTTCAACATCATTAATATTATTTACTCTAACAAATTGTATATCACCTAAATCTTTTAATATTTCCTTATCATTATCAATATTTATAGTTTTTTTTGTTTCGTATACAACATCATCTTTTATATCAATTTTTTTATTAAATTTAATATTTTTTTCATTATTTAAAATAGTATTTTTATTATTAAATTTGATATTCTTAATATTACATATATAAGAAAAATTTAAATATAACAAAACACAAAGTATTAAAACTATAAAAAATAACTTTAATATTCCTAATAAATTTAAAATACCTAAATCTATAATTGAACTTAATAAAATACCAAATAAAAAACATACTAAAAACATATTGATTGAAAATTTATAAACATATCTAAAATCATTTTTTAAATATAAAAAATTAGCTAAAAATAATAATAAAAATAAATAAGATAAATCACCTATCATATATTTTAAAAACTTAGCAAAATAAAAACTAAGCAATAAAAATCCGGTAGATTCCTTTAAAAATAATCCTATAGAAAAATAAAAAATTAAAAATGAACTAAATATAAATATAATCTCTTTTTTCATCTCTTAGTCTTTAATCCTATGTAAAATATTTAATAATACCTTTATTATAAAAAAATAATATATTTTTTTTAATTTTTTTATAGTTTTTTCAAAAAAATGTAACTTTTTGTATTTAAATTATTCTTTAATAAATTCTAAAATTTCATCAATCGTATTCGCAATTTTAAATATATCCAAAGAATCGCTTGATATAGCTTTATGTTCTAATAATACATTTTTAAAAAAATCTACTAAAGAAGAATAAAATTTTTCATCAAATAAGATTATTTTATATTTTTTTAAATTTGTTTGTGTTAGTGTTAATACTTCAAAAAATTCATCAAGTGTACCGTAACCACCTGGAAAAATCACAATTATTTCACTTTCCATAAGAGCTTTTTTTCTAAGAGACAAATCATCATAAATATATGTTTTAGTACAAAATTTATTAGGCACTTGTTCAAATGGCAACTTTATATTAATCCCTATACTTTCAACACCACCAATCTCATAAGCACCTTTATTAGCTGCCATCATAATCCCAGGGCCACCTCCTGTTACGATAGAATATCCATTTTTAGCTAAAATTTTCCCTAATTCATAAGCTTTTTTACAATAAATATTGTCATCTTCAAATCTTGCCGAACCAAAAATAGTAATATTTTTTTTCATTTAATATAATCTAACCTCTCTTTTTTATTGATAATTTCTATAATTTTTATACCAAATACTCCATTAACCACAACAAATTTTCCCTTAGCAAAAAGTTTGTCATGTACAAAAATTTCTAATGGTTCATCAACTTTTTGTTCTAATTGCATTATATAACCTAAATTTAGATTAAATACTTCTTTTAATGGTATTTTGCAACCCCCAACCTTAACTCTTAATGGCAACTTCATATTCATAAATGTATCTAAAGTTTTATTATTATAAGTATCAATTTTTTCATTTTGTATCATACTATCATTTATAGAATATAAATTTTTATATGCTTCAAAATCAATAGCTAAATCAATTTTATCAACTAATTTATTACAATAAACATAATAAGAAAACAACAAGTAGAATTTATTAAAATCAGGATAAGTATTTAAAATTTCAAAGGAATTTAAATTATAATCATTGTATTTATTATTATTTAAAATATTTAAAAATTTTCTAAAAATATCATTTAATATATCTTTACCAGTTAATAAATCAATATTATTTAATTCACTTATATTTTCTTTATCATATATTAAATAATTTAAAACCAAAGATATTATTTTTGAACCTATTAAAATAGAAAAATTCATATTTTTATAGCTAAAATTAGCCATAAGAAATGAATTATTTAAAATATTTTTATCTTTTTCTGATTTTTTAATTGATAATTCTTTATCACTTAATTGCTTTAATACAATTTCACAAGCTTTTAAAAAAGAATCTAAAAAACTATTTGTCATATATACCCTTGTGTTTTAATATTTTTAAATTTATGTCTTGTTTGATAATATTATCATATACATTATTTATTTTTACTTTTTTAAAACCATTATCCTCAAAAGTATTACCATTAAAAATATTTTTATTTTCTAGACTAACAACAACTTCATCAGTATTTTTAAAAAAAACAATATCATCGCATTCTAATTCTAAAAAATCACAAATAGATATTTTTTGTGGTTGTAAATTAACTTCACAATTTAAATTTAAATTAAATGCTATATTTTTATCAATATTATTATTTAATACATTTTTTATAATATCACATGGATAACATAAATTAATCATATTTGTAAAATTATTACCACAAACTTGCATTGACACAACTAAAAATTCTTTATCATCATCTATGTCTTTAATATTTTTAGTAGAATTTTGTGTATCACATACAACAATACTTTGTAAATTTAAAATATATTTTAAATTTTCTAAAATAATTTTTAATATTAAATTTAACAAATTTAATTCAATTTGAGTAAAATTCTTATTATTACCCAAATTTATACTATTTCCACCCATCATTTTATCAATAAAATTAAAAATTAAATTAGAATTAATTTCTAAAATACATTTTTCATTAAATGAATTTATCAAAAATGTATTATAACTAGTAGGATTAAAAACACTTGAAACAAAATTATCATATTGAGATATTTCTATATTAATTAAATTTATTGTTATTTTATCATCAAGCAATAATGATAATTCTTTACTAATATTTTTAATAAATTTATTATGGGTATTATATAAAATATTTATTTGCGATTTATCTAAAACTTTAATATTATCTAAATGATATTTAAATATTTCATACTCATCACTAATCTCATCAATATTTGAAAAAGTATCAAAGTTTAACAAAGCATTTATTTCATCAGTACTCAATAAATTATTCATATATTGCCTTAAAAAACAATTTAAAATATGATATTAAATGTTTTCATATTTATTTAATAACTCTTCTTTAATATCTTTTATTGTTAATTTTATTTTTTCTTCCTTAATTTTAAATTCATTAAAAATATTTTCATCTAATATTTTATTAGATTTTATTTTTTTAGTTTCCTGCTTATCAAAATAAATAAAAATTATTATCATAATATAACTAAAAATATAAAAAATATACATAAACAATAAAGTAAAAATTAATATTAAAATAATATTGTTAAATTTCACAATACCAGCAACTAATCCTATGAAAAAACCACATAATATAGCTATCAATACTATAAATTTATCATTTTTCATATCTTATCCATCATTTTTATAAAAAAACTTTTAATAGTTTTAGATTTAGATTCTTTTAATTTTTCTTTTTCTAATTTTGCTAATAAATTATTAACTGCCTTTTTTAAATTATTTGTATCCTTAGAATATGCTTGTGAAAATAATTTTCTATTTTTAATATAATCAACAACATTTAAAGAGCTATCTATATGTCCTAAAAATGTTAAATTTATATCAGGTGATATATTTGCTTTTGCTACTTTATTTATATTATTAAATAAATTTAAAGCCTCTCTTTCATTTTTTACCATATTAAATATCATCAAAAATGACTTACTTATACTAAAACTAGCTTTTATAGTAGCATAAGCATCAGTAATAGCAGCTGGATCTGCCGTAGTTACAACTATTATTTCATCACATAATGATAAAAAATGAAGTGTGGTGCCACCTATACCAGCTCCTGTATCAATAATTAAAAAATCTAAATCATCAAGCAAATTAGAATCATCTAAAAATGCATCAAAATAATTAGACTTATTATATTCAAATATCTCTTCACCACTATCACCTGGGATTAGTTTTAAATTCGGTTTTATTTCCACAATAATATCTGCTAATTTACATTCACCTTTTAATACATGTAATAAATTTTTTTCAACATTAACACCCAAAATAACATCTAAATTCGCTAATCCTATATCAGCATCAAATAATCCGACTTTATATCCACTACAAGATAACAAATTTGCCATATTTGCACTTATTGTGCTTTTTCCAACACCACCCTTTCCACTAGTAACCGCAATAAACTTAGTATTTTTACGATTTTTTATACTTTCATTTTTCATTAATTCTTTTAATTTATCAGCTTGAGTTTGCATTATTATCCTTTAAACCCATTTAAAATACAATCTGTTAAATAATCACTATTAGCAATCACTATATCATCTGGGACATTTTGCCCAATAGAAAAAAAAGACAATGGTTTTTTAGTATTAAATACCAACGAAAAAACATTGCCAAAAGTTTTTGTTTCATCAAATTTTGTAAAAATAAAATTATCTATATTTAAAACATCAAATGCTTTAAAAATTTCATACAAGTCATCATACTTCATACCAGCACTTAAAACTAAACTAACATTAATATTAAATTTAGTATTTAGTAAATAACTTTCTAGCTTTTCTAATTTAATTTTATCGTTTTGTGAGTTACCTGTAGAATCTATTAAAATAATGTCATATTCGCTTAAAATTTCAATACTATTTTGCAATTCATTACTATTATTAGCATATCTTATAGGTAATTTCATTATATTTACATATTCATCTAATTGACTTCTAGCACCTAATCTAAAATTATCAAGATTTATAACAGCTGTTTTATATCTATTATTATAAGCATATCTATGTGCTAATTTAGCTAATGTGGTAGTTTTACCAACTCCAGTTGGACCTACTAGCATTATTATTTTTTGACTTTTAGACTCCAAAATATCTTTACAAGTTATCATATTTTTAAGTAGAGTTTTAAAATATACACTAATAGCTTCTTTGTTATTTAAAAATTCTTTAGGCATATTTTTAAAAGTTGAAACCATTATTTCCTCTAAATGACTTTGCAACATACCGCTTGTTTTAGCTTTTTCATAAATAAATGTAAATTCAGGTGGAATATCTAAATTATTTCTATAAGGTGCTAATTCTTTCCAACGCATATTCATTAAATAATCAATCTTGCTATTAATATTATTTAATAAATTATCATCATTTGCCTTAAAATTAATTTTATTATCACTTACATCGCTCTTATCTTTACAATCATCAAAACAAACAAAAATTTTAATTATACCAACACTATCGAGTGTGCGTTTTTTTACCTGCTCTATTTTTATGATTTTTGCATCTTCACCATAAATATTTCTAACATAGGCTAAATAATTTTTATTTTCCTCTACTTGAAAACTATCATATCTAATAGCCATAAATTTCCCTACATAACACCTAAAATTACATTGATACTTATTCTATCATAAGCTCCCACATGTGGTAAAATTAACCTTTTATCATTATATGTTTTTGAACTAAAAAAAACAATATCTAAATCAAGAGTTCTAGGTGCATTTTTAAAACTTCTTTTACGCTTAAAAATATTTTCATAATGCTGTAAAACTTTTAAAAGTTCTCTTACATGAACGCTAGTCTTTAAAAACATTAAAGCATTAGTAAAATCTTTTTGCTCTTTATAGCCAAAAGCTTCATTTATTAATAAAGGAGAACTTTGTGTAACAAATATTCTCCTATCACATAAAATCTTTCTAAATAATTTTACATATCGCTCACATTCAGGCTCTATATTAGAACCAAGGGATATTAAAGCTTCATATTTATATTTTCTATTTGTTTTTTTAAAATAAGGATAAAATTTAATCCTTTTAAAATATTTAGCTTCAAAAACCTTTATATTGCTCATTAAGCATTATTTTCTGCTGCTTTTCTAGCCTCTTCTTGAGCTGCTATAAATACGCGTTGTTGTTGCACCATCTGAATAGCACTAAGTAAAGCTAAATGATAACCAAATGGTCCAAAACCACTTATAGTACCAGCACACACAGGGCTTAATAAACTTTTGCGTCTATAATCTTCTCTAGCGTAAATATTGCTAATATGAATTTCAATTACAGGCATACCACAAGCAGCAATAGCATCAGCAATCGCAATAGAGGTATGAGTATACCCACCTGCATTTAATATTATTGCATCGCAAGTTCCAACACACTCTTGGATTTTATCAATTATTTCGCCTTCATAATTGCTTTGATAAAACTCTATATCAACATTACTTTCCTTAGCAGCTAAACTCATTTGTTCATGTATTTGAGCCATAGTCATAGTTCCGTAAATTCTAGGGTCTCTTTGACCAAGCATATTTAAATTTGGTCCTTGAATTACCATAATTTTCATTTTATATCCTTTAAAATAATTTTATGGTTTATTATAAGTTTTAAATTTTAATATAGGTTACTTGAGAATATTAAAGAATAAATTTAATTAAGATTTGAAATGTCATTTAAAATTATTTATAAATTATTAAAATTTAAAATAAAAAACTTAAAAATCAAATATTTTCAAAATTTAAGCTAAATTTAAAATAAGGGGGGGGTAAAATACTCTTTTTTAATTTTTTTAAGGAGTTTTTATGTCTTACGTAGAACAAGTTTTAGGCACAAATGAAAGCGTTGTTTTAAAAGCCAAAGTTAGTGTTTTTGCTTTTATAGGTGATTTATTTGCTATTTTAGTTTTAGCAATTTTAAGTATTGCTATTCATCCTTTTATTGCTATATTTATCATCTTTCTTTTACTTCGTATGTTCGTTATCATTACAACAACAGAACTTGCTTTAACAAATAGAAAAGTTATAGCTAAATTTGGCTTTATTAGAAGAGATACAATAGAGCTAAGATTAGAAAAAATAGAAAGTATCAGAGTTGGTCAAGGAATTCTTGGTAGGATTTTTAATTTTGGCACAATATTTATAAATGGTGCTGGTTCTTCTGCACCTGTTCCTTTTATTGGTGAACCAATAAAATTCAAAAAAAGTGTAGATGAATATATAGAAAATAAATTATCAAAATAAAGCAAGCTTTAAAAACTTAAATTATGATTTAAATAATAATTTAAGTTTTGTTAATTAAAAATATCTCATAAAATTACATTAACATATCAAACCTGTAAAAACACTTTAACTAAATAAAGTCCATACAATTAAAAACATAAATAATCTTTCTATAATTACAAAGATATTTTTGAAGCTATTTTTAGCGTATTATAAATTTCAATTACTACCTTCAACAGGTTTAAAAGTTTTTATCTTCGTATTTATATATAACAAAATTGTATCTATTTTTATGTTTAGTTTTAAATTTAGTGGTTTTAATATCTATTATTAGAGTTATTTTATTTTTTGAAAAATAAACAATATTAAAATATAATAACTTTTATAAAAATTATCATATTTTAATATTACTGTCACTATTAAAAAATTTATGGCAACCATCAAATAAAGTAAGGAGATTTATACCTAAAAACGCCTTTAAACTAAAACTATGTCACAATTAAAGCATTTCGTAAATTTATTAAATAGACTTATTTTTATAAGTCTATTTATTAAATATCTTCTCCATGTTTTCTTAATTCGTTTACTAATTGCTCTCTTGCTTTAGCTCTAGCATAATCAATTTGTTTTTTAGTTAGATTAGGGTTTCTTCTTAGTAGTTCAGCAACTCCTGCATCAAGTTGTTGATCTATCCATTTATTAATTGCTTTTTTACTAGCTTTTTTCTTAGTAGGTTCTTTAGGTTTATCTTCTTTTATAGGTGCATCAGGTGCATCAAAAGGTCCAAGAAATACTTCAAAAATGATCATAAGTACTAAACCTATTACTGCCGCATACAAACCCCATTTAGCTATCCAAAATGCTCCCCACATAAGTAAAATTCCAGGTAATGTTGTTATAACTGCGTATAAGGCAAAAAGTCCTGCAAACATAATATATCCTTTCTTAATTAGAAATTATAAATACAATTTTATCAAATATATCTATAATTTTATTTTTTAATTTTTATTTTTTAATTTTTCCATTTGTTAGCCCTAAAACAAGTTATCTTTTATATATTTTTTAGATAATATTGTCTAATTTATTTTAATTTGCTTTATTTCTAAGCTTTTTTATAATATATATCATAATTGATGTTGCTACAAATGTTATTGCAAAAGCAATTATGTAAGATATACAGTATTTATCCGTTGCTCCAAAAAATCTAGCTATATCATACATATCTAAACGATAA
>NZ_JANYME010000009.1 GCF_026616895.1 Campylobacter sp. MG1 | reverse complement strand
AACTTTTTCTTATATATACTTAATATATGTAATAAGAAAGAGATTAAGTATAATTACCTTTAACAAGCTTATGAAATTGTTTTATATTACTTGCTTGTGACTCTTAACATTGATAAATAAAATAACAACTAGATATAATCTAGTAAACTATGAATTAAAAGCTGTTATTCTATCTCATAAAACTTAAAGTAGGCTTAAATAATTTTAAGGGTTAAGGAAATTTAAAAAAATATTTTTATAAGATAATTATTAATGATATAATATAATGTATGTATGAAATTTTAAGATTAAAATATTATAAATTAATAATTATATTGTTAATTGATTTTCTAATATTACTTTGGCATAATCATTATTTAAGTATAAGTATTTATGAAATTCAAGAATTGAACAACAATACCTTTAATGCTTATTTTGCAAATTTAGCATTAAAAATATTTGGAGCTAATTATATAAGATTAGCTTATATAATACTTCATATAATCAGTAATATATTATTATTCAAAATATCACAAATTTATTTAAAAGATAACGCTATAATAGCAAATATTATTTTTAATTTATGCCCTAGTGCATTAGCATCAGCATTATTAATAAATCCAGCTGGAATAATTATTTTTATAATTTTATTAATGACATATCTAGAATTAAAAAAATCAAAAATTACATTTTATATCGTGCTTATAATAAGTGTTTTTATTGATAAGGCTATGATTAGTTTTTATCTCGCATGTATATTTTATGCATATTTTAAACGTTGGAATAATTTATTTTTTCTATCATTTATATTATTTTTTGTCTCTCTTTTGATAAATGGTTATGATTTTTCTGGACGCCCTAGGGGATATTTCTTAGAAATTTTAACAATTTGTGCCGCAGCATTTTCACCACCACTATTCTTATACTTTTTTTATACAATTTATTACACAACTTTTAAAGGAAAAAAAGACTTATTGTATTTTTGCTCAGCAACATCATTCATTATATATCTTGTATTATCGTTTAGACAAAAACCTGATTCACCAGAATTTTTGCCTTTTTTAATTGTAAGTATACCACTAATAATACAAAATTTCTTAAATTCATACAAAGTGCATCTACCTCAATTTAGAAAAAAACATAAATTAATAATGTGGTTTATTTTAATATCTCTTATAATTAGCTATATCTTTGTAATTTTCAATCCTTTTTTTTATAAATTTATTGAAACTAACGAACATTTTGCCAATAAATATCATCTTAGTAAAGAATTAGCTAAAGAATTAAAAAATAATCAAATTTATGAATTAAGTTCAAAAAGCACAAACTTTAATACCTTAAATTTCTATGGTATAAAACAATGTCGTAAAAATTGTAAGATATTAAAGCCTTGTAAAAAAGGTAATTTTAAAATTAATTTTTTCTTTCAGCAATTTAATTATTGTCTAAAAAATGAGTAATATCATTACATAAATCATTTTGCATAAAGAAAAAATGATTTCCATTAAAGGTAATTAGTTTTGAGTTTTTGATTAAACCTTGCATTTTATTTGCTATGCTAAGTGGTGTTGCAGTGTCGCTTTCTCCCCATAATAGCAAGGTTTTTGTGTTGATTTTGCTAATTTCGTTTTGATAGTCTTCATCAACTACATTTTTAAAAGTCTCATACATAATAGGGCTTAGCGTAGCACCATCTTTACTAGCTAAAAATCTTCTTATATTTTTAAATCCTAATTTATTTAAGCATTTTGCAAGAAAGATTTTTAGCTTTACTTTAGAGCTTTTTGGTAGTTTTAGCCCAGCACTAGCACATAAAATCAACGCATCATAATCATTCTTACTAGCCATAAGACAAGCAATTTTGCCACCATAAGAATGACCTAGCAAAATATCAACTTTTATATCTAATGCTTTTATAAATTCATTTGTCAAATTAAGATAATCAATAGAGTTAAAAGCATAACTTGGCTCATCACTTCCACCAAATCCTGCAAAGTCTAAAAATATCATTTGCTTACAATGCTTGCTTAAAGATTTTGTGAAAAATTGCTCCATTAGTTCTTTATTAGCACCCCAGCCGTGCATTATTAAAGCTACTTTTTCTCCATTTCCTTGTCTTATTAGATAACTTAGCCCGAGATTTTTTATATTAATTCTTGCCATTTTTTTTGTCCTTATAAATAGCTTCTAAAATTACTAAAGCATTTTGTAATTTTTCATATTCAGCAAGGCTTAGCATAACGCATTGAAATTTATTGTTTTTGACTACGAAAACCTTTTTATTGCCTTCAATTTTTTTTAAAATTGTAGAAAAATTACGCACGACATCGGTAGCTGAAAATATCTCATCTTGGCTAAATTTCATATTTTTCCTTAATTATCTAAATTATATTCAATATTAACTAATTTTAGTTTTACATTGACTATATAAAGAAACAACAAATATGAAAAAAATACAAAATGCAAAAATTGAACTAAAAAATATCATTAAATTATATAGTTTTGCATCAAGATATAAGGCACATACAAATGCTATTGCAAATAAAATATAACTTGCTTTTTTATAATCAATACTAAGGCAGATTGCTCCTATTAAATTAATTAATATTATTAACATTTGCTCTCCTTAAATTAATAATTAATCCTAAAATTATAAGTAATATAACAAAGTCAAACATCATTGTTATAAATACAAAACCGCTAATACAAATATCAGATATTAATAATGCCAATAAAATAATTAAGCTAATTATCATTAGATTTTTAGTTTTATTTACAAAAATATAGCTAAGAATAATGCTTAATATAAAGCTTATTAAAAATGAAAATTGTTCTACTTGCATATTTTGAGTAAGTTTATTAGTGATAAAATAAATAGCAGTAGCATTTAAAGACGGATAAAACGCTGCATAAGCAATTGCTTTATAAAGTAGATTATCTTTATGTTTTTTACTAGCTAATAATAAAGCTTTGTATATAAATAAGCAAGTAAATATTCCACATAAAAATAAAATAAAATAAAGTTGAAAATCAGCAAACATAACTCTATGAATATTAAAAAATATTTCATAAATTGATGAAAATGCACTTAGTTTGCTTTCTTTTGGAGTTTGTTTTACATTAGCTTCGCTATCAAAAACATAGCTTTTATTACTTTTTGTATTAATTGATGGCATTATATTTTTATCATCATTTAAAGTAATTGCAAATTCTTTTGTGCTTTTATTTAAAACAATTGTTATATTTTTTGTATTTTCTAAATTATTAATGGCCTTGCTAATTAAATTTGTATCAAAAATAAAGCTTTTATCACTATTTGCATTTGTGTTACTTGGTGTTTTTGTTTGTTTAGTGGTAGTTGTGGTAAATAATTTTTCTATATCTTTAATGTAATTTATACCTATTCCACTAAGTGCTAAGATGAATAAAAATGAACCCACAAAAAGTCCAGCAACTATGTGAAAATCAAATAATCTTGCTAAATCATTTTTCACATTAATTTTATTGAAATTCTTTTTATTCCAAATCAAAATTCCACTTATATATAAAAATATTATCCCAGCTGCAAAAATACTAACAATTGCTTCTAAGAAATCTTTAAAACTACCATTAATAGGCAATAATTTATAATGAATGCTAGTTAAAAATTTAGCCCCTAAAGTGCTTGTTTTATTTAGTATATTTTCTCCATCAAAATAGCTTATATTACTTTTTCTTTCGCCTTTTGTTGAATTAGAATTATAATAATTAATCTCATATAAATTATTATAATAACTAGGAGTTTTGATAGATATAAAATCGTAATCTTTATATTTTTCTTGTGCGTAATTAATAGCACTACTTAATCCATTTATATCATTATTTAATATAGTTTTGCTTTCGTGCAACTTTGGCTGCATATAAAAATCAATTTCATTTCTAAAATAACTAATGGTTCCAAAAAAGGTTATTATAAAAAGTAACCAACAAGCATAAATTCCAATGTAAGAATGTAATTTTCTAAGTGTTTTCATATCTTTCCTAATCTTAGGAATTTCAAATTGAAATTCCTATTGTTTTTAATCATCAAGCACGGTTTTTGTGATAGTTCCGTTATTGTCTATATAAACTTTATAATTGTTATTAAATTTTAGTTTATATCCGTTCCATTCTTTTTCAATTTCCATTAATTTCGCATTTTTTTGATTTTCTTTAGCAAGTTTTAAGACATCTTGCATAATGCTATCAGGAATTGGAGAGTATTTGCCATCTATTTCTTTAATATCTCCAGATTTAGAAAAATCAAGTTCAGTTCCATTGCTAAGTTTGATTTCATAAGAATCCCAATCTTTTTCAGCTTTAACTATATTTTCATTTGTAAAATGAGTTTTTACAAAGTCTTGAATGTTTTGTGGTAACTCATTTGGATTTATATTTGTATCAGCTAATAAACAGCAACTAATTGCACCTAAAAATAAAAGTTTTTTCATACTTTACTCCTTAAAATGATTTGGGTTTTGATATTATCAAAATATTGTAATTTTGATTATACCCCCCCCCCGTGTTAATGATTATCTTTAATTTTATTTAAATAAAAATACAAACCAAGAGCAAAGCAAAACATAATTAAACTCAAAATTTGACCCATAGATAGGCTTAATGCGATAAAGCCTAAATTAAAATCAGGTTCTCTAAAGAATTCACAAATAAATCTAGCTATCCCATACGACATTGCATAAATACAGATTAATTGCCCGTTAAACTTTATTCTCTTTGAAAAAATGTAAATGATAATGAAAATTATTAAACCTTCAGCGAATGCTTCATATAATTGACTAGGGTGCCTTAAAGTATCTCCTACATAAACTCCCCAAGCTACATCAGTTGCTCTGCCAAATAGTTCGTGATTTAAAAAGTTTCCAATTCTTCCAAATATATACCCTAATGGCACTGATAATGCTACTAAATCAAGTATTTTAAACATATTTTTTTTATATTTTTTAGAATAAAGATAAGTTGTAATTAATGCACCAACTAATGCTCCGTGATAGCTCATTCCAGCAATTCCTACAAATTCGCCATTTACAAACGGATTAAACATTTGCCAAGGATTGCTTAAATAATATAATTTATCATCGCTATAAACTAAAATATATCCTATCCTAGCTCCTAAGATTATGCCTATTTCTATCCAAACGAAATAATTTTCTATTTCTTTTTTGTTAAAGCCAAAGCGTGGAGCAAATTTTTGTCCTATAAATAATGCAATAAGCAATGCTAATATGTAGCAAAGTGCATAATAATGTATTTTAAACATTCCTATGCTAAATGCAACTCTATTGGTATTTTCATAAAAATGTTGCCAAAATTCAAGCATTATTATCCTTGATTAATTGGAACTCTACCATTTAACATAGGGACAAAAATACAAGAATCTAAAATAATTTCTTCTATTCTATCTTTATGCTTAATATATTTAGTAATATATTGTTTATTCTCATCACCAACTGGTGCTACTAAAATTCCACCATCTACTAACTGATTAAATAACTCATCAGGAACTTGTTTTATATATGCTGAAAGTAAAATCCTATCATAAGGTGCATAATTTTTAAAACCATTATGACCATCTAAATAACGAACATATACATTTGCTTCTATTGTTTCTAAATTTTTTATAGCTTTATTTGATAATTCTTCTATTCTCTCAAGAGAAAAAACTCTTCTAATAAGATTACTCAAAAGTGCGGCTTGATACCCACTACCACAACCAATCTCAAGCACACTATCAGCACCAACAGGCTCTAGTGCTGCTGTCATCTTTGCAACGGTAATTGGTGAGCTAATCCATTGATTTGAGCTAAGCGGCATTGCGTGAAGCTCATAAGCAAAATTACTCATAGGCATAAAAATTTCTCTTGGTGTATTAGCAAATGCTTGTTTAATCTCATTGCTAATATTAACTTCATTTGCAATATTTTCAGCAAGTCTAGCACATTTTTGCTGTTCGTAAATATCCTTAAAAATCATCAAAACTCAAGCTTCCTTTACTATAATTTGTAACTTTACTTTCAAAAAAGTTACTCTTTTGGTCGTTAAATTTAGAAAAGTCATCAACCCATTTAATAGGATGTTTTGCATTATATTTTTTATCAAGTCCGATTGAGCTAAGTCTTAAATCTACTAAATAATGAATATATTCAGTAATTATATCATCAGTAAAGCCCATAATTTGATTTTGAGTAATGTATTTACCCCATTCAATTTCAAGTTCTGCAGCTCTTTCAAACATTTCATAAATTTTAGCAATTGTTTTTTCGTTAAACAAATCAGGTCTTTCTTTTCTAACTGAATTAATCATATTTTGAAACAACAATAAGTGAGTGATTTCATCTCTTTGAATAAATCTAACCATTTGAGCAGAACCTAGCATTTTACCTGCACGAGCTAGTGCATAAATTGCAGTAAAGCCACTATAAAAATAAATTCCTTCTAGAATTTGATTCGCAACCATTGCATATAGTAACTTTTCATCAGTTACATCTCCTGCAAGTTCTTCATATAAACTTGAAATAAAATCATTTTTCTTTCTTAAAGTAGCATCGTGCTTTTCCATTTCATATATTAAATCAGTATCATCACAAATAGCTTCAACCATTACCGCATAACTTTTTGAATGATTTGCTTCTTCGTAAGCTTGTCTTGCTAATACTGCATTAATCTCTGGAGCTGTTATATAAGGGTTGATATTATCAGCAAGGTTATTGGTTTGAAAACTATCCATAGAAATTAGTTGGCTCCATACTAAATCATACATTCTTTTTTCACTTGAAGTTAAATTACATTTATAATCAAGTGCATCTTTTGTAGTATCAACTTCTCTAGGAAACCAAGTATTAGCTTCCATTAAATCCCATAATTTTAAAGCCCACTCATATTTTGCTTTTGTAAAATTTAATATACCTTGTGGATTTCCACCAAATACTCTTCTTGATGTTAAATCTTCATTACTTTGTGGATTATAAATTCTTTTTCTATCCATCATTTGTTCTCCTTAAGGACTAAAGTGTTTGAAAATAAATCGTGTATATATTGCCTATCTTTTCTAAAAAATGGAAATAAAATACCAAATAATAAAGAAAATGTAAGCACAAACAATACCAATCTAATAAAAACTTGAAATAAACTTGCTTTTTTACCATTTTTATTTCTTAAATGCAAACCTAAATATTTATACCCTAAACTCTGACCTTTAAAAAATAAAAGTAAAAATAAAACTAAAAGATAAGTAATGGTTGCAAGTAATATAAAAGATTGATTTTGTCTATACTCACTAGCACTACCTACTAAGATATAGGTAGTGAAGTATTGTATTGGCATCATTATCATAAACATATCAACAATGCCAGCTTTTAATTTATCATAAAGGCTAGCTAAACTTACCTTAGCCTTTGCCATTTTTAAACTTTAAGTAATTGTGTTTCTTTTTCTTTAACTAATTCATCAGTCTTAGCTATTGCAGCATCTGTTAATTTTTGAACTTCATCGTAAGCTTTTTTAGCTTCATCTTCGCTTACTGCTTTATCTTTTTCTAATTTTTTTACAGCGTCATTAGCGTCTTTTCTGATATTTCTAATAGCTACTTTGCATTTTTCTCCCATTGCTTTTGCAGCTTTAGCATTTTCTTCTCTTTGTTCTTTAGTCATTGGTGGGAAAAATAATTTAACTCCATCAGCATCAGCATTAGGATTTACACCGATATTTGCTGCTTTTATAGCAGTATCTATAGCCTTAATCATAGATTTTTCCCAAGGACTAATAGTAATTGTCGTTGCATCAGTTGCCAACACGGTTGCAACTTGATTTAATGGAGTTGGAGTTCCATAATAATCTACAAAAACATTATCTAATATAGAAATATTTACTTTACCTGTTCTTAAAGTCATAAAATCTTTTTTTAAAGAATTATGAGCTTTTTCGTTTTGTTCTTTTTGTTTTGAATAAATATCATTTAACATTAGTATTCCTTTTATTTTACTGAACTTGGTAATTCATTAGTAGAATTAGATTTATTATCAATAGTTTGGCTAACTGCCTTCACCCTATCTACTACTGAAACATCTTTTTTTGTATTGTATGTATATCCTAAAAATATGGTATTAGCAACCAACAATATACCAACAATAAAAGTAAATTTAGCTAAAAATCCAGCTGGACCTTTTGCACCGAATAAGCTTTCATTAGAACCACTATAAGCACCTAAACCTATACTTGAGCTTTTTTGCATAAGAACGCAAGCACAAATAATAACAACTAAAACAAATTGAATTGCGATAAAAATTGTATTCATGTTACTTCTTTCATTAAAAATCAATTTTGCATTATATAAGATAAAATTTAAAATAAGTTAAAGCCTTCAAAATTGAAGGCTTAAAAATTACTCTCTGATACTTCTTAAGATATTTAATAAAGATATAAATAAATTAATAAAGTCAAGGTATAAAGCGATTGCACCTTGAATCGGTGTTTGATAAGCTCCACGAATTATCATTTGAGTATCATAAATGATAAAGAAACTAAATAATATTGCAGCAACACTAGAAATCATTAAGCTTAAAGCCGAACTTTGAAAAAATAAATTTAATAAAGATGCACCGAATATAACTAATAAAACTATAAAAGCAACTTTAAAATAAACACTAAAATCTCTTTTAGTTGTAAATGCAAAAACGCTAAGTCCAGCAAAAGCTAAAGTAGTTAAAAATAAAGCTTGAGCAATAATTGTTGCACCAGCTGGATGTTGTAATGTCATAAATATTATGCTAGTTAAACTAAGACCACTAATAAAAGCAAATGTAAATAACATAACAATAGCACCATTTGTAACTTCGCTTTTTCTATTTAATATAACAATAAAGGCTATCTCTACTATTAAAATACCAATACTCGCCCAAATATTACCAACTAAAAAACTAGCTAAATAAGTAGCACCTAAATAAGCACCTAAAGTAGCAGCTATTAAAGAAAGAGAAAAATACATATAAGTATCTCTTACAAACAAAGCGGCATTAGAACGAATCCCCGCACCTTCTCTAGTTCTCTCATATAAACCCATAATGTCTCCTTGTTTAAATATGCTTTATTATTTAAAGCTAAAATATTATAGCAAAATTTGTTAATATTTTACACCAAAAAAGGGACATTTATGGACAAGATAGTTAAAGGTGCTTTACAATTTATGCAAGAAGGATTTAATGAGCATAAAAATTTATTTCAAAATTTAAAAGAAGAACAAAATCCACACACAATGTTCATAGGCTGTGCCGATTCTAGAGTAATACCAAATTTAATCACTTCTACCCTACCTGGTGAATTATTTGTAATAAGAAACATTGCAAATATAGTTCCACCATATCGTATAAAAGATGAATACTTGGCTAGTACCGCTGGAATTGAATATGCTTTATATTCTTTAAATGTTGAAAATATAATTATTTGTGGTCATAGTAATTGTGGTGGATGTAAAGATTTAACACAGGAACAAGAAATAATGCTTCCAAATGTTAAAAAATGGTTATCACTTTTAGATAATATAAAAAAGCATGTTGATCTGCAATTATCAATTAATAATCTACAAGAACAAAAAAATTTAAGAGCTTGGATGATAGAAAAAGCAAATATTGTAAATAGTTACAACAATTTATTAGGTTACCCAGAGGTTCAAAATAGAATTTTGCAAAATAAATTAAAAGTAAAAGCCTGGTATTTTTTAATAGAAACAGGAGAAATTTATGAATATTGTCCTATTGATGGACATTTTAAAATTATCAAGGAGCAAGAATGAGATTAATAATAATACTATTTTTTAGCATTATTATGTATGCAAACGAATTAGTTGATTCGGTAAAAAATTTTAGTGAACAAAATATTAAAATTAACGAATTAAATATATTATTAGGTGAAGAAAAAGAAGAAAAAACACAAAATACAATCAAATTTAATTCTGAAATTAATGAATTAAAAAACAAAAAAATACAAATACTTAGCATATTCCCTACATTAATAAGTAATGAAAATATTAATGCAAATGTAATTAAAGGTATTAAAGAAGAAAAAATTGATGTAAATTTAAAAAAAGCAAAAGAAAATTTTTATTCTTGTTTATCAGAAATAGAAAAAAGTTTTAGCACAAATAATGAAGTTGATAATCTAAAAAATATCATAGATAATTATCTAATAAAAATAACAAATGTAAAATCTGATATTAAAGAAACACAAATTATCATAGAATCATATGCTGAAATTTTAACATACTTAAGACATAACACTAATGTATTTGCAAGTAATTATATTTTTAAACAAATTGATACAAATAAATTTTTAAGTAAAGTAAATTCAATATTTCCTAAAGAAATAAATACTTATGTAAATCCTGGAAAAATCATTATTTGTACATTAATTTTATTATTTGTATTTATTTTTAAAAATTTATTAATAAAATTATTTTTTGCAATAATATTAAAAATATTTAAAAAAGAAAATAATGAACATAATTTACACCTGTTAGCAAACCTTACTAAACCAATAGGAATATTTATATATGTACATGGAATTTGGCTATGTTGTCTAATTGGATTTTATCCTGCACCTGTAATGCCATTAA
The DNA here is from genome assembly GCF_026616895.1 of Campylobacter sp. MG1. Taxonomy (NCBI): domain Bacteria; kingdom Pseudomonadati; phylum Campylobacterota; class Epsilonproteobacteria; order Campylobacterales; family Campylobacteraceae; genus Campylobacter; species Campylobacter sp. MG1. The sequence goes on along the minus strand of NZ_JANYME010000009.1, from coordinate 57,470 downwards.
TACTAAGAATAGTTAGTATAATTAATATTATAATTTTTACTTGGCTAATTATAACAATTTTAAACGGATATGGAATTTTACTAGTATCAAAAATAGCTAGAAAAAGTGGAAAAAAAGAAGTAATAAATTTAATGTTAAAAATAGCCTATTTTATAATAGTTATAATAGCTGTACTAGTAATTTTAAGCAAATTAGGATTTGATATTTCAACAATAATAGCATCATTAGGTATAGGTGGTTTAGCTGTAGCATTAGCAACTAAAGATATCATTGCTAATTTTTTTGCTTCTGTTTTATTACTATTTGATAATTCATTTTCTCAAGGTGATTGGGTAATAGTTGATGGTGTAGAAGGAACAATAGTTGAAACAGGTCTTAGAAAAACAACCATAAGAACATTTGATAATTGTTTAGTATTTATACCGAATTCAAAAATAATGGCAGAAAATATTAAAAACTGGAATAGAAGAAAACTAGGTCGTATAATTAAATTTACTTTTGGAATCGAATATGGAAGCACTAAAGAACAAATACAAAATATAATAAAAGACGTAAAAGAAATGTTACAAAATCATGATGGCATAGCTCAACCTTCAATTGACAATTCACTTAACACAAAAGACTTTAAAGCAAAATATAAACAAAGCATGGTTAGTGTAGATGACTTAGATGGATATAAAAATACTTTATTGGTGTATCTTGATGAATTTGCTGATTCATCTATAAATATAACTATATATTGCTTTGCAAAAACCATTGTTGGATCTGAATTTTTACAAGTAAAAGAAGATGTTATGCTAAAAGTAATGGACATAGTAGATAAAAATAAAGCATCATTTGCTTTCCCATCAACTAGTCTTTATATTGAAAAAATAGCTGAAAAAAATTAATTTTTTTAATCACTCAATTTTTTGGGTGATTAAAAAATAAAAACTATTCAATAAACTTACTTATTTTTAAGTTTCTAATTCTATAATTTTAAATTATTTTTTAAAAAGGAGATTTTTTGGACCCCAGTTATACGACACTAATGCTATTTTTAGCGTTATTTTGTGTATTTTTAAATGGTTTTTTCGTACTCTCTGAGTTTAGTATTGTTAAAATTAGAAAAAGTAAATTAGAAGAATTTGTAAGTCAAAATAAAACGAACGCAAAATTAGCACTTCATATGTATAATAATTTAGATACTTATCTATCAGCTACTCAGTTAGGAATTACATTAAGTTCTTTAGCGCTTGGATGGTTAGGTGAGAGTTCTGTAGCTGTATTGCTTGATAAATTATTAATAAATTTTAATTTAAATCAGGTAGCAATTCATAGCATGTCAGTTGTTATATCTTTTATTTTTATTACACTTTTACATGTAGTTTTAGGTGAAATTGTTCCAAAAAGTATAGCTATAGCAAAAACTGAAAGCGTTGTATTATGGATAGCTAAACCTCTATATTTATTTAGAATAATTTTCGCACCTTTTATTTTAACATTTGATTTTTTATCACTTTCAATTTTAAAGCTTATAAAAATAAAGACTAACGAAAATTTAGCACATTCAGAAGAAGAAATAAAATTTATAGCTAGTGAAAGTCAAAAAAGTGGTGTATTAGATGAATTTGAAACTGAAATTATACAAAATGCTGTAGATTTTAGTGATATAGTTGCAAAAGAAATAATGACGCCTAGAAAAGATATGATTTGTCTTAATAAAGGCTTGACATATGAGGATAATTTAAAAATAGTTCATGAATTTAAACATACTAGATTTCCTTTTATAGATTCTAGTAAAGATAATATATTAGGAATGATACATATCCGTGATTTATTAGATGATGATGGAAGAAATTTAAATAATTGTGTTAGAAAAGTATTATTTGTACCTGAGAATATAAGCATATCTAAAGTTTTATTACAAATGAATAAAGAACAAATTCATACAGCAATAGTTATAGATGAATACGGTGGAACTGCTGGTTTATTGACAATGGAAGACATTATAGAAGAGCTTGTTGGAGAAATTAATGACGAACACGACAAAAAAGAACTAGAAGTAAAACAAATCAACGACAACGTATTCATAGTAAATGGTAGATTAGACATTGAAAGTGTTGAGGATTTACTCGGTATAAAATATGATGATGAATTAGAAGAACTTACAATAGGTGGATATGTTTTTAATAGATTAGGACATGTTCCTAGTGAAAAAGAACGTTGCGAAGATGAATTTTGTTTTTATGAAGTAAAACAAATGCAATCTAATAGCATAAAATCATTAAAAATTATCAAAAAGAAATAAGTTTTAATTATTTGCAAATAATACAATTTGCAAATAATTATTTAATGCAAAATAAAAATAAAGTTTAATTTATATTTTTTTGTTACAATAAGCAATTTTTTATAAGGAGAAAAAATGGCAGATTTAGACAAGGAATTAACCGTACTATTTAAAGATAATCAAGATGATTATCTAACTTATGAAATGATAGTAAAACTATTTACAAAAGCTCCAACAATATCAAATGTTAAGACTATTAAAAATTTAGTAAAAGAATATAATGTAAATTTATTAAGCTCGGCAGAAATTGCTAAAATGAGAAACCTTAAAGAAGCAAAAGAAAGAGCTAAGCAAAGAGAAATTTTAAGAGAAAATGAACTTGACGGAGATTTAAGTAAAGACTACGATTTAAATGAAATTAGTAGAAGCGAAAGCCCTGTTAGAATGTATTTAAGAGAGATGGGGCAGATTGATTTGCTTAGCAAAGAAGAAGAAGTTGAAATAAGCAAAAGAATTGAACTTGGCGAAGATATTATAATTGACGCTTTTTGTAGTGTTCCTTATTTAATAGATTTTATACTAGATTATAAAGATGCATTAATTAATCGTGAACGTAGAGTAAAAGAACTATTTAAAAACTTTGATAATGAAGAAGATGAAGAAGATGATTTAGATAGTGATGATTTAGATAACGAAGATTTAGATAATGAAGATGATGAAGAAAATAATGATAAAAAACAAGCTAAATCTATAAAAGAAGATAAAAGAGCTATAAAAGTTATAGAAAGCTTTAAAGCGCTAGAAAAAGCAAAAAAAGAATGGGTAAAAAGTTCTCATAAAGAACAATTAGGTAAAGATGAATTGCAAAATAATATAAATATTGCTTTTAAAAAAAATATTTTAAAAGAAAAATTATTAGCTTTAGGACCAACTTCTAAATTAATTAATGAAATTGTAAAATCTATGGAAGCTGTATTAAAAAGTGATGTAGATTTTGATAGAGAATTAAAAAGATTAGAATATAGATTACCTATGTTTAGTGATGAATTAAAAGAAAGACATAAAAAAATTTTAGATAATATTACTAATTTAAGTAAAGAAGAAATCACGGAATTAGCTTTAGAAAATACTATGGTTAGCACATATATGGAGATTAAAAAGCTATTCCAAACAAAAGAAGCTAGTGAAAATTCTTTTGATATGGACAAGGAAAAATTAAAAGAAATTTTAGAACAAATCAAGCGTGGTAAAAATATTAGTGATACTGCAAAAGGTAAAATGGCTAGATCAAATTTAAGATTAGTTGTAAGTATTGCTAAACGCTATACTAATCGTGGTTTAGCATTTCTTGACCTTATTCAAGAAGGGAATATCGGGCTTATGAAAGCAGTTGATAAATTTGAATATAAAAGAGGATTTAAATTTTCAACTTATGCAACTTGGTGGATTAGACAAGCAATTAGTCGTGCAGTAGCTGATCAGGCTAGAACTATTAGAATTCCAATCCATATGATTGATACAATTAATAAGATTAACAAATTTAGCAAAAAGCGTGTTCAAGAATGTGGTAAAGAACCTACAATAGAAGAAATTGCTAAAGAAATCGGAATGAGTGAAGATAAGGTTAAACAAGTTATGAAAATAGCAAAAGAGCCTGTAAGTCTTGATGCACCTGTTGGTAGTGATGATGATGGAAGATTTGGTGATAGTGTTGAAGATAGAAGCAATATAAGCCCATTAGAACATATTTTAAAAGAAGATTTAAAAGAACAAATTAACGGAGTTTTAGAACAACTAAATGAACGTGAAAAGACTGTTATAAAATATCGTTTCGGATTAACAGATGATGAAAGTGATAGAACGCTTGAAGAAATAGGCTCTCAACTAAATATAACTAGAGAAAGAGTAAGACAAATTGAAAGTACAGCCATTAAGAAACTTAAATTTCCAAAATATGGAAAGCAATTAAAAGGTGCTAGTTCGTAAATTATGGAGTAATTATGTATAAATTTGAAATTTTTAATGTAAATTGCAATCATTGCGTATCAAAAATCAAAAATGCCTTAAATGGCATTTGCGATTTTAACATAAGTGATGATTATAAATATATAAGTCTTAGTGAATATGATGAAAATATTAAAGATGATTTAGAAAATTTAGGATTTAAACTAGGTAAAAAAATACAATAACCCAAATAAGGTTATTGTTCCTTATAATTAATTCCATCAAAATAAGCTAAAGCACTACCCCAAGTAAATCCACCGCCAAATGCGTCTAAAAGCATTAATTTGCCATTTGTTAAACGACCTTGTTCGTAAGCTTCATTGATAGCTATTGGAATTGACGCAGCTGAAGTATTACCAAATTTATCAACACATACAACACATTGCTCATCACTTAAGCCAAGTTTTTCTTGAACATAAGAGATAATTCTAAGATTTGCTTGATGCGGTATAAATAAATCTATATCACTTGTTTTAAGTTTGTTTTTATCTAATAAATACGACACATCATCTGATAATGTTTTAACAGCTACCTTAAATACTTCATTGCCTTTCATTTCAAGTTTAATAGGCTCTAATTGTTTTGTTTGATTTGAACGCTTAGTGCATAATAAATCTTTAAATTCTCCATCGCTTCCTGTATGAATATCTATAATTCCTTTACCTTCACTTGCACTTACAACGCAAGCTCCAGCACCATCTCCAAATAAAACACAAGTAGTTCTATCTGTATAATCAAGAATTGAAGATATTTTTTCAGCTCCTATTATTAATACATTTTTTTTAGCACCACTTTCAACCATAGAACGAGCAAGCTCAAGCATATAAATAAATCCAGAACAAGCAGCACTTATATCAAATGCACTTACACCTTTTAATCCAAGTTTATTTGCTACAACTACCGCAGTTGATGGCATAGTAAAATAATCAGGACTTAATGTAGCTACTATTATTAAATCTATATCATTAGTTTGAATTTTAGCTCTTTGTATAGCTTTTATAGCTGCTTTATATGCTAAATCGCTAGTGTTTTCAGTTTCACTAGCAATATATCTTTGCTTAATTCCTGTTCTTTTTAATATCCATTCATCACTTGTATCTAAAAAACTTTCAAAATCTTTATTTGTTAGTGTTTTTTCTGGTAAATACGAAGCAATACTTTTAATGCAAGCTTTTAATTTCATCTTCAATCACTTTATTTACATTTGAATTAGCAAATTTTAAAGCTTGAAAAATTGCATTTTTAATAGCCTCAGCATTACTTTTCCCATGACTTATTATAGTACAAGCATTAACCCCAAGTAAAGGTGCTCCTCCATATTGGTCATAATCCAAATGTTCTTTAAGAGCATTGAATGCACCTTTGCTAAGCACATAACCAAATTTTGCTACATTTCTCTTTTTTATTTCATCTTTTAATAGCTTAGCAAAAATGCTAACAGCACCTTCTGCAGTTTTTAATAATATATTTCCAGTAAATCCATCGCAAACTACTACATCACACTCTCCAGCAAATATATGTCCGCCTTCAACATTGCCTATAAAATTGCTTAAATGTTCTCTTAATAATTTATGTGTGTCTTTTGTAAGTTTGTTTCCTTTGCAATCTTCTTCTCCATTTGAAAGCAGTGCAATTTTAGGATTTTTTATATTCATTACTTCTTTTGCATAAGCTTCGCCCATTATTGCAAATTGTAATAAATTTTCTTCTTCGCAATCAACATTAGCACCTACATCAAGCACTAACACCCTACCATTAATAGTAGGCATAAGTGTTGCTATAGCTGGTCTTAAAACACCTTTAACTCTACCTATTTTTAAAGTAGCTAAACTCATAGTAGCACCACTATGTCCAGCTGATACTACCGCATTAGCCTCACCGTTCTTTACTAATTCTACAGCCTTATAAATACTGCTATCTTTGCGTTTTAATACATCAGTGGAATTTTCTTTCATTTCAAACACATCTAGTGTATTAACAAATTCAACTCTATGTAATAAATCATCTGGAATAAGTTTTCTTATACAATTCTCATCGCCTACAAGAATTGCAATAAAATCACTTTTCTCTCTTAAAGCACTAATAGCTCCTTCAATTATAGGGGTATACGAAAAGTCGCCCCCCATAGCATCAATAGCAATTTTTATCATAAGTATTAATATTCGCCAGTTGTTGGATTAATTCTATGAGGTAATTTCCAACTACCATCTTTATCTTTAATTGGTCTTACTAGCTCAATTTTGTAATGAGTGCGTCTTTTTGCTGCTCTTGTTTTACTAACTCTTCTCTTTGGAACTGCCATGTTATTCTCCTTATTTACATTTTTGACAATAAAAATAATCGCTTAAATATAAAGCTAATTCGCTTTTTAATACTTCAATTAAGTCTATTTCACCATCATAAAATTCCATAGTGTCGCTTAATTCGTTTTCTTCATCTTTAAATACACCATCGCTTAAATCTAAATTAATTTTTTCGTTAATTTCAATCTCAATTTCAGCAGCACAACTATCACAATAATGAATTACATTGCCTACTAAAACTGCGTCTAGCGTAACTATTTTATTATCTTTTCTCTTTAAAAAGCCTTCTAATATTAAATTATCAAAATCTAACTTAAAAGGGTATTTTACCGAATTAATTTTACTAAAAGCAATTTTCATTTTAATTTATTTCAAGTTTATTAAAGAAAAACTCTATTTCTATTTTAGCATTTTCTAAACTATCACTACCATGAACTGCGTTTGCGTCAATACTTTCAGCAAAATCAGCTCTTATTGTTCCCTTAGCTGCTTCTTTTGGATTAGTTGCTCCCATTAATTCACGATTTTTAGCAACTGCATTTTCGCCTTCTAAAACAGATACTACAACAGGACCACTAGTCATAAATTCAACTAAATCTTTATAAAATGGTCTTTCTTTATGAACTGCGTAAAATTCTCCTGCTTGTTCTTTTGTTAAATAAAGCTTTTTAATAGCTGCAATTCTTAAGCCATTTGCTTCAAAACGACTTAAAATTTGACCTATAACACCTTTCTTAACAGCGTCAGGCTTAATGATAGATAAAGTTCTTTGCATTAAATCTCCTTAAAATAAAAACCGATATTATACAAAAATAAATTAATTATAGTTTAAATTTCTAATTCTTTTAATAAAGTTTTTGCATCAACCAATCCAATTATTTGTTTTAATACAACTCCATCTTTATTAACTATAGTTATAACTGGAGGTCCAAAAATATTATATTTTTTAGAAATTTTATCTTCAAAATCATTTGGGTTTGTCAAATCAATTTTTATTAACTTAAATTTTTTAAAAGAGTTAACTATATTTGAATCTTTAAATGTAGTTTTAGCCATTATTTTACAATTATCACACCAATCAGCCGTAAAATAAATAATATTTTTATCCTCTAATATCAATTCTTCGCTAGACTTTACTATCTCAAAATTTAAATTCTCTTGTACCGAAATTTCTTGTTTATTAAAAGTTTTATATAATAAAATAATACAAAACGCTAAAACTGCCAATAATACTACTTTAAAACATAATCTAAATTTAGATTTAGTACTCTCAAAAAGCCTAAATGATATAACAAAAATAATTCCTAAAATAGCATATAAAACATTTATAATTTCTTCATACAAAATTCTATCTAAGAAAAAAATTGCAAGTGCTAACATAACAAAAGCGAAAAATTTATTTATTTCTTGCATCCAAGCACCAGTAATAAATTTAAACCCAAAACCAATAGCTATTAATGGAATCCCCATACCTATACTCATTACAAATAAGGTACTAGCTCCTAATAAAATATCGTTTGTCTTAGCTATATAAATAAGCAAACCTGCAAGTGGTGCAGCCACACAAGGTCCAACTATTAAAGCACTCAAAATACCCATAAAAAAAATACCTAAAATACCGCTTAATTTTGAAATTTTATTATTTAGCTTATTTGTTATAAAACTAGGAATTTTAATCTCATAAAAGCCAAACATTGAAAAAGCTAATATAATAAATATTAAAGAAAAAGATATGATAACATATTTGTTTTGAAAAAATGATTGAACGCCACTACCTATTGATGCTGCTATAATACCAATAATAGTGTAACTAATAGACATTCCTAAAACATAAACAATACTAGAAACAATAGGATTTTTTCCACTACTTTTTACTAAAATACTTGATATAATAGGCACCATAGGGAGAGTACAAGGGGTTAATGATAATAATAAACCATACACAAAAAATGTAAGCAAAGCTATAAAAAATGATGATGATAAAACATTTTCATAATCATTAAAATCATTATTTTTTCTAAGTTCTTTATTTGCATATTTTAAAACCATTACACCATCTTCATATACAAAATTAGTTACTAATGGTTGATAACATAAGCCATCTAAAGAACAAGCTTGATAATGTATTTTAATATTATCGTTATTTTTTATAGTAAATTTAGGAAAGTCAAATTTTAAATTATTAAAAAATACTTCATTATTATCTTTAAAATCAACTTGGTGAAAATTAAAAGTATTTGTAATATCATTATTATTTTTAATTATTTTTAGCTCACTTTTATATAAATATACACCTTTAGATATATTTAAATTTATATTAAATGATTGAGTATCTTCATTTACGCTAAATTTAAATGCTTCATCTGGTGTAAGTGGCGAAGAATAAGCACAAACTACAAACATTATTATACTAAATATATACTTCATTTTTTAATCCTATTTTCATACATTATTTTTAATAATATTATCAAAATTATAAAAATAAAAACACTAATAATAATTAAAATTTTAATATTTGTTTTATCATTTTTATGAAAATTATTATTATTTATAAACTCATCTAAATCAACAATGCTTCCATAATATATATTTAAATTTTTATCCTTTTTAATATAGGTAACAATATGTTTTTTAGTATTATTAAACGACATTATTACCTCATCATTATACACCCCATCATCGCCAATATTTCGCAATAAATCTTTAATATAAAATTTTCCATTAATATCTTTTTCTAAAAAAGCATTATACTTTTTATAATCTGTTAAATAATGTGCTAAATAAATTCCATAACTATTAAATGCATAAATTTTTGCATTATGTTTTTTTGCATTAATATCATTAATATACTTTTTAATATAACTTAATATCTCATTTCTACTTAAAATTAAATTATTATAAGCATTATTTGCATTATAATGTATTCTATCTACTATCTCCTTACCATCTGATATTGCAATATTTTCTATCATTTTATTGTGTTTATAATCTATAAATTTATCTAATAAATTGTAAGTTATAAAACCAGCAATAACAACACAAATAATTGATGTAAATGCAAAAATATTTATAATTTTTTTCATTAAAAACTAACCCTATTTAATATAGCACTACTTAAAGAACTAATATCTATATCAGAAATTTTAATACCATTTGGAACACCTTGTGCAATCTTGCTAACTTTAATATTTAAATTCTTATAATAATCTTCTAAATAAAAACATAATGCATCAGTACTTACACTAGGAGTATATGCTAAAATTAATTCTTTTGCATTAAATTTACATATCATCTTTTCTAATTTTTTTAAATAAAATTCATTTACCTTAGAAAATACAAAAAATCTACCATCATAAACCTTACATTCATTAATAAAAAAAACATCTTTTGGATTTTCTACTAAACAAATACTATCGCTTAAGCTATCACTAACACAAAAATCACATAATTCATTTTCACTCAAACAACCACAAACACTACATTCTTGTATGTTTTTACTAGCGTTTTCTAAAGAATGCATTAATTCTACTAATAAATTTTTATTTTCATAGCATAAATAATAAGCCATCTTTAATGAAGTTTTTTTACCTATGCCTTGTATCTTACCTATACTTTTACAAAGATTATCAAAATGTTTCAAAGTTTTACCCTAAAAATATGAAATTCACTCTCATAAGAATAATCAATAGTAAAATTATGTATATCACAAATATACTTTATTAAATATAATCCCAAACCTAAACCGGGTTTTGTGCTACTACCTCTAATAAAAGGTTTAAAATACTCTTTAATATCATATTCTAATTTATCACCACTATTTTTTATAGTAATTTCATTTTTATCAAAACTCAAATGGCATTTTCCGTCTTTAGAATATTTTAAAGCATTATCTAATAAATTTTTGAGTAATAATGTAAAAAGTTCGGCATCAACAAAAATATTTTCATCATTTAAATATTCAATATTTATAATACTTTCATCTTCTAAAAACATAATATCTTTTACTTGCTCAAACAAAATTAAAAAACTATATTCTTGTAAATTTAAAATATGATTTTTTGACAATACTTGCTCTATTTTTCCAAATTCATTAGTTAAAACACTAAGCCTTTCAAAAATCTGTTTTAATATATTATTATTTTTTTCACTATATGGTAAATCAGTGATAATCATACCCTTGCCAATAGGAGTTTTTAATTCATGCATAATAGCTCTTAAAAAAAACTGTCTTGATAAAATTAATTCATCAATTCTTTCTGATGCTCTATTAAATTCTTTAACTAATGAATTTATTTCGCTATTTGTGTTGTATTTAAAAGGAGACTTTGTTTCGCCTTTAGACCACTTAGCAATATGTTTAGATAATTTTAAAATCTGCTGCGAATCTTTACTAATCAAATAAGAATAAAAACATATAACAATAAATACTGCAATAAGTAAAAATTTCAAGATAAATGGAACTTTATCAAAATTATGATTACTTTTATATAGTTTATATGAAGATTGTTCATCGTTTTTTACAAGTATAAAAAAATTATCATCATATTCATACCCGCTCAAACAATTACATTTATCATCGTCATAAAAAGCTACGCCATTGCTTATAATATCAATATAATACTTATTATCTATTTCAATATATTCTGAATACCTTAAATATTCATCTATTTCTTTAAATAAACCATTTTCATATATCTTGTTTAATTGTTTTATAATCAAATACTGTCTATTTAATTCCTCATTTTTTAAAGCTATTTTGTTAGTACTGTAAGAAAACCAATAAAGAAATACAAAACAAGCTAAGAATATAAAAAGAAATATATTCTTAGTTTTTAAAAAAAAATTCTTAAACATTAACCAAGCAATCTATAACCTATTCCACGAACTGAAAAAATATGCTTAGGTTCTTTAGAACTATCTCCTATTTTTGCCCTTAATCTTCCAATTATTACATCTAAGCTTTTACTATCTTTTTCCCTTAAAGATTTACAATTAAGTGCTAGTTCTTCACGAGAAACTGAAAATCCATGCCTTTTTACTAAATAACTTAAAATATCATATTCAGCTGGTGTTAGACTTAATGTTTCATTATTGTAATAAATTTCATGTTTTTCATGCTCAACTTTGAATAATGTATCTATTTCTTCTTCTATAGGCAATAAACCTTTTTTATATCTTCTAACTAAAGATGCTATCCTTGCTTGCATTTCTTGTGGTTTATAAGGTTTTGATAAATAATCATCAGCACCAAGACCAAGTCCTAAAACTTTATCGCTTAAATCACTTCTAGCACTTGAAATAATAATAGGGATATCTGATTTTTTACGAATCTCTTTACAAACTTCAAGACCATCCGTACCAGGCAATGTAAGGTCCAATATCATACAATCATAATTACTAATTTCTTCTTGCAAACCTTCGGCTGGATTTGAAAAATTAGTTACATTGATATTAACCTGACTTAAAAATTCTGTAATTAACTCTGCATACTGCACATCATCTTCAATCATAATTACATTAATCATTTTTTCACCTTTATTTATTAAATTCACACTCATTCTAACATTATTTAATTTATAAACGATAAATTACAAAAGGAAAAAAATGCGTGATTTTTATAAAATTCTTGGTGTTAATAAGAACGCTAGTTATGATGAAATAAAATCAGCCTATAGAAAACTAGCACTAAAATATCACCCTGATAGAAACCAAGGAAATAAAGATGCTGAAGAAAAATTTAAAGAAATAAATGTAGCATATGAAGTTTTAAGTGATAGTGAAAAAAGAGCTAAATATGATAGATTTGGTGAAGAAGGCTTAAATGCTAATTCTGGTTTTAGCAATGGGTTTAGTGGATTTGCAAATTTTAGCGATATTTTTAATGATATTTTCGGTGGCGGATTTGGAGCTAGCGAAGATGATGAAATTGATGATGACTTATTTATAACACTAGATTTAGACTTTAAAGAAGCGATATTTGGTTGCAAAAAGCAAGTTTCATATACCTACAAATCATCTTGCGAAAAATGTGCTGGGACTGGTTCAGCTAGTAAAAAACCTGAAACATGCCCTAAATGTAAAGGTCGTGGAAAAATTGCAATTAGACAAGGATTTTTTCAAATGGTTAGCACCTGTGATTCTTGTAAAGGCAAAGGTACTATTATAAAAGATAAATGTAGTAATTGTAATGGAACAGGTTCTATAAATAAAAATGAAAAAGTAGATATAACAATACCAGAAGGAGTTGATAACGGAGTAACTCTTAGATGTAATTCAAAGGGTAATGAAAGAGATAATAAACAACGCTCCGATTTATATGTAAAACTAAGAGTTAGAAAAGATGATAAATTTATTAGAAAAGGTAATGATATTTATATAGATATTCCTATATTATTCACTCAAGCTGCATTAGGTTCAACAATAAAAGTTCCTACAATAAGGGGTTGGAAGGAGATTAAAATTCCATTAGGACTAAGCGATAAAGAATTAGTGAAAATAAAAGGAGAAGGTGTAAAAGATCCACATACAAGACAAATAGGTAATCAATATGTGCAATTAAGCATTAAATATCCTAATCATATAAATGATGAACAAATAGAATTGTTAAAAAAACTAAATGAGAGTTTTGGCATAAAAAACGATTCTAATGTAGAACAACAAGGTATATTTGATACAATTAAATCGTGGTTTAAATAATTTAAAGCCTAAAAAGGCTTTAAATTATAATTGAAGTAAATAATCTTTAATAGTAATAAAACTTAAAATAGCCATTGCTATTGTAATTACAAATCCTAATATAGCTAATATTTTAGAGTGTTTATAATCCCCAACTATATCCTTTTTATATGCCGCTATCAATATCACAAATAAAGCTATTGGTAATATTAATCCATTTAACGTTCCAACTAAAACTAAAATTTCAACAGGCTTTCCTATAGTTGCAAATACTAGGGTAGAAAAAATTATAAATATTATAATTATTAAATTTTCATTCTTCTTAATACTTGGATGAAAACTTGTAATAAAACTAACTGAAGTATAAGCACAACCAACAACAGAAGTGATTGAAGCAGCCCATATAACTAATCCAAACAATATTAAACCTAAATTTCCTAATGCATGTTCAAACGGTGTTAATGCTGGATTGCTAGGCTCTAATTTAACACCTAAACTAACAACTCCTAAAACAGCTAAGAATAAAAATATTCTAATAATATTTGCTATGATTATTCCACTTGTAGCACTTTTATTAACTTCACTTAAATTTTCCTTACCACAAATTCCAGCATCCACTAATCTATGTGCTCCTGAAAAAGTAATATATCCACCAACAGTTCCACCTACTAATGTAACTAATGTAAAAGCATCAAAATTAGATGGTGATATTAATTCCTTTGCTGCCTTACCTAATGGTGGATTAGATTCAAAAACTATGTAAAAAATCATAATAATTAAAAATCCACCTAATAATTTAGCAAATTTATCCATATATCCACCAGCATCTTTGTTTATAAAAATTGCTACAGCTATTAAAGCACTTATGCAAGCACCTAAAATAGGAGAAATTCCAAAAATAGTATTAATACCTAAACCAGCTCCTGCAACATTTCCAATATTAAATGCTAAACCACCTAAAATAATTAAAAACGACAAAAAATATCCAACGCCAAAACAAACTTTATTAGCAATATCTTGTGCTTTTAACTTACTTACAGCTATTACTCTCCAAATATTAAACTGCACAACTATATGCATAAAAATTGCAATTAATATTATAAATGCAAAACTAGCACCTAAATTCTGCGTAAAAGTAGCCGTTTGTGTCAAAAATCCAGGTCCAACAGCTGATGTAGCGGTTAAAAACGCCGCACCTAAAATAGCATTCTTTTTATTCAATTTTTTCTCCTTATTCTTGTAAATTTAAAACCAATTTAATTTTTTTAGCAAATTCTAATGCTTTTTCACCATCTCCGTGTATGCAAATACTTTCGGCTTTTATGTAAATTTTATTATTATTTTCACTGATTACATAAGAATGTTTTACCATATTAATAACCTGTAAAATAGCTTCATCTTCATCTACTATTAAAGCATTTTGCTGTGTTCTAGGAACTAACATTCCATTATCTTGATATCTTCTATCAGCAAAAACTTCGCTAATGCTTCCTAATCCATAATCATCACAAGCTTTTATTAAATTTGAATTACTAAGTCCCATTAGTAACAATGAGCTGTCAAAACTTTTAACAATTTTTACTATATTTTTTGCCAAATCATAATCAACACAAGCCATATTGTATAAGGCTCCATGCGGTTTTACATAGCTCATTTTCACGCCAACTAAATCGCATAATTGCTTAAATGCTCCTAATTGATAAAACAACAATGCCTTTAAATCATCTAAATTTAAATTTACATTAGTCCTACCAAAATTTAATCTATCATCAAAACTAGGATGAGCTCCAACTCTTACGCCGTATTTTTTCGCTAATAACAAAGCATTATAAGTATCATTAACGCTACCAGCATGCAAAGCACACGAAATATTAGCTGAACTAATAATAGGCATAATATCGTTTTCTACGCCTAAACCCTCTGCTAAATCACTATTAAAATCAATTCTCACTAGCATACTCCTTAATATTATTAATATGATTGATTCTTTCTTTTTTTGCCTGCAATGCTGTTTGTATATCTACTAATTCAAATTTAACCTTAGAATTAAATCTATATTGAGAAAACAACCCTAAATCAGCCTCTATAATAGAAGCTATTTTAGGATAACCACCAGTAGTTTGAGAATCTTGCATTAATACTATAGGCTCACCACTTGATGGTACTTGTATCACACCAGCTTTTACACCATGTGATGCTAAGCTAATTTCATTTTCTAAATTCAATTTTTTATCACAATTTAATCTATACCCCATTCTATTGCTTTTACTTGATACTATAAATTCATTATTTAATAAACTATACTTTGCCTCATCTGTAAATAAATCCCATTCACTACCTTGAATTATTCTAATTTTGTCTTGCTGTTTTATACCAGCTACTGCAATTTGAGATAAATTCATTTTTGAATTTGCTATTACCTCATCTCCAATTTTTAACGCTCTTCCACCATATCCACCAAAACCAGCTACAAAATTTGTAGAATAAGAATCTAATACAAAATCAGCTTTAAAACCACCATAACAACAAATATAAGCACACATTCCTGACATTGCACGAACAAGTCTTAACGTTTTTCCAGCTTCAATTCTTAATCTATAATTATTATGTATTGGCTTTTCGTCAATAAATGCCTCATAATTTGCACCACTAATACAAAAAGTCATAGGCTTATCACAATAAATTTCAATTCCGCCTAAAATTATCTCAATAGCAGGAGTGTTTGGCTCATTTCCTACTAAAACATTGCCTAGCATAAAACTCCATTTATCTAGTGCTCCTGATTCATTTACACCATATTGTTTATAATTTTTCCTACCTAAATCTTGAATACTTGCTATGGCAGAAATTTTATTAATTCTCATAAGCTTTCCTTTATACTATTTACCACAAATTTAAGCCTATCACCAGCTTTTAATAAACTAGGTTGCTCTTTATTTATATCAAATAATTTTACACTAGTATTACCTATAATATTCCAACCACCAGGGGCTTCTAATGGATAAATACCAGTTTGTGCACCACCTATTCCTACTGAACCAGCTGGAATTTTTGTTCTTGGAATACTAAGTCTTGGAGTATTTAAAATATTATCTAATCCACCTAAATACGCAAACCCCGGTAAAAATCCTATAAAATACACAGTATAAATTGGCTTAGTATGTATATCAACAACTTCTTTTATACTTAATTTTTTTAATTTTGCTAAATTTAATAAGTCAAAACCTAATTCCCCACCATAATCCACTGGAATTTCTATTAATTTTCCATCAAGTTCAATAGGCTTTGTTTCTTTATATAAAGAATCTAAATGCAATTTTAATTTACACAATTCTTTATAATTAACATCATTTGTATATACGCAAATAGTATTCATACCAACTACAACATTTAAAACATTATCTAAACTTTTTGCTAAACGCTCAAAAGACCAGCATATTTTTTGTTGCTCTATAGAAATTTTAGAGCTAGAATATAAAGTCAATGTAGTTTCACTAGTAATTACAAATTCATTAAACATAATAATCCTTTGTTTTGTATTATTGAATAATAAAATAAGTTTAGTATTTTTGTAACTAATTAAAAATATTTTTATAAAGATTGTGAAAATTTGTAACACTAAAATATATTTTGTAAAAATATAACTAATTGATAAGAGATTTTATTCTCTTATCAATTTATATTAATTGTTTTTATAATCTTGAACGAAAATATCATTACTACAATCATCAATTAAATTTAAATATCTTTCATATTGTTTTAAAATATCCACAATGATTTCTTTAGTGTTCATATATTTAATATTATAACCTACCCTACTATCACCAAAAAAAGTTATAGGTTCATAAATTATTTTTTTAGAATGATTAGGTAATTTTTCATCATCTAATAAAATTTTATTTACTTCTTTTTTTACCATACTAACACCATATATAAAATCTTTAGATAATTCTTTTTCTATAATAAATTTAATATTATTATCGCTTTCTTCTACATAAGATATTAAACCATATTCATCTAATTTATCTTTTACTTGTTTCATTGCATTTTTTACTTTAGTATTTATAAAATTTTTAATATCTTTTTCTTGTGGTTGATGCAAAATTGTATCAAGTCTTTTTTCCCAATATTCACCTGACCAATATACGCTAGAATTAGTTAAATCTGTATTAAAATATCTATCATCAACTATTAATCCCTTTAAAGTACTAAAACACATAATCACCATTAACAAAGCAAATGGTAATGCAACTAACATTGTAACACTCAATATAGCCCCTAATCCACCTGAATAAAGTAAAGATGATGATAAAATAACTAAGCTAATTCCCCATAAAATATTTTGCCATTTAATATCCTTATCTTTTCCACCACTCGCTATTGAATTTAATACTAAAATACCACTATCTGCTGAAGTTATAAAAAATATTGCCAAAACTAACAATGCTACCAAACTACTAATTTTTGCAAATGGTAACAATCCTAAAAACTCAAATAATAATTTTTCTGGACTTGATGATAAAGAACTAAGAATATTATTAATATCTAGTGACAATGCTGAATTACCAAATATACTAAACCATAAAATATTAAAGGTAGTAGGAACTATTAATACCCCAAAAATAAATTCCCTAATAGTTCTACCACGAGAAATTTTTGCTATAAAAAATCCAACAAAAGGTGCCCAACTAAGCCACCAAGCCCAATAAAATACAGTCCAAGAATTAAACCATGAAATTTGATTTTCCTCATATACATAGGTTTTAAAACTTAACTCAACTATACTTGAAAAATAATTCCCTAAATTTGAACTAAAATCTGATAAAAGCCTGACCGTATTACCGCTAAATAAAACAAAAAGCATTAAAATAAATGCTAAAAATAAATTTATTTCACTTAATTTTTTTACACCTTTTCCAACACCACTAATAGATGATATTGTAGAAATTAAAACTATTACACAAATAATAATGACTTGTTCTAAATATCCATCATTGCTTAAAAATCCAAGTTTTACCATACCTGCATTAAGCTGTGATGCTGAATATCCTAAAGTTGTGCTTATACCAAAGACAGTTACAACCAATGCTAAAATATCTATAATATGTCCCCAAAAACCATAAATTTTATCTTTTAAAAAAGGATAAAATGCACTTCTTAATGATAATGGCATTTTATATCTAAAACCAAAATATGCCATAGCTAAAGCACACACTCCATAAATTGACCAAGGATGAATTCCCCAATGAAACAATGTATGAATCATTGCATTATCATCATTAGTTATTAAAGATTTTTTATGAATTAATGGCTCAGCAACCCCAAAATACATAAGGCCTACGCCCATACCTGCTGCAAAAAGCATTGAAAGCCATGACAAAAAAGAAAATCTAGGTTCATCATCTTGAGTGCCTAATTTTATGTTGCCAAATTTAGATAATGCTAATAAAAGCATGAAACCTACAAAAAAACTAACGCTTAAAACATAAAACCAAGAAAAATTATTAAAATTTAATTGTCTTAATTTTCCTAAAATTTCGCTAGTTTCTTTTGGTATGAATATACTAAATAATGCAAGTATAATTATAAAAATAATACTAGGTATAAAAACCGCTGAATTAAAACTCGTTTTAATTTTCATACTATCTCCTTGTTTTGAAATGTTTTTCAGTGTAACAAGGCTAAATTAACGAAATCAGTGAAATTTATACAACAATTTCAATCATTTATCTAGTATTTATAAAAATAAGCCATTAACCAAAAAAGTATTTTTTAAATGATATTTAAAAATAATTAAATAAAAATTTAATTTAATTTGTAAAATATTTAAAAAAATCTTTAGCACTAAGGCTAAAGATTTTGTAATTAGAATGTATATCTTACAACAGCGTTAATTTAATTGTCAATATTAAAATCAGCTCCGAAAGTTCTTTCATAACCAAGATTTAATCTTAAGTTATCATTAAATTTATAACTTCCACCTAAGTTAAGATAAAATTTGTTATCTCTTTCACCTTTAATTATTTCTTTTACTTTTGAATTTTTAACTGTTATTGTGGTATTTTTTGGCTTATTAACATCAATTATATATCCTGCACCAAATCTTAAATTTGCATTATCATTTATATTTAAACCTGCTACTAGAGCTGGTTTGAAATGTAAATTTGTGCTTGATTTTGTATTAATAGCAATTTTATCATTTTCTACTTTTACAGATGGGGTATAATCAACGATAGCTTCAACACTAGGCTCTAAATAAAATTTATCCATATCAAATCTTTTTCCAAGCTCTAAACTCGCTAAAATTCCTGTTTTGTTTTGTTTTACTTTGTCTAAACTTACTGTATTAAAAGTCATTCTCAGTAATTAACTTTAGCTACTAAATCAGCATAATAGCCATTATCAGCTACTGCATTACATATAAACCTACGCCAAACCCTGTGCTCTTTAAAATATCATCAGCTTTTGCTTTTGATACACTACATAAAACACCTGAGTAAATTTAGTATTTTTACAATAAAGGCATAAAAATTAAAGATTTATGAACTTTGCAAATAGAAAAAACGAAAAAAATATAAAGCGATGAAACTACTTTTACACATAATTGATTTATCAACCGCACTCACACAAGTTAGCGACTATCTACTTATTATACAAAATCTAAAAATAGGTTTTTGCTAGTAATTAGCCCATACATTAGCGATAGATTTGTTTTATACATTGTATTTATCTAAAGGATATTAAAAAAGATTTTTAACTTAGTGTTATATTTAGTTAGAGTAGCTTTGTTACTTTTGGTATTTTTAAAATAAATAAAAAAAATATTAAGCTTTAATTTTATTTGATATTTTTTTTATCATTTTTAGCCTAGTATCCTTTAAACGCTAGTTTAAACTAAACTTTTTTTATATTGCAAATGGCTTGAAACTATGTTGAAGTAGAATTTCAAAGTTATTTTGATAAATCAGTATTTTTCAAATTTATTTTGATATTATTTTTAGAACCTTAAGTTATATTAAAACTATTAAAATACGAATTCAAGGACTTCACAATGTTAATTCAATTTTGTGCGTTTTATGAAATTTGCATTCGTTACACATGCGTATTTTTGTGCGTTAATTTAAACTACATCAAAAACTATTAAAGCCTTACCACATAAAGCTTTAAGCAATTTTTACAACTAAGTATTTAAAAAATTCGCTACTTTTTATGTGTAACATATACATTTACTCCTTACAATTTTTAATCTCCATTACATTATCAGCACCAAGTTGTAATTCAAGTAAATTTAAATCAATCTCATCTAAAACACTAGCATTTGTGTGATAAAGTCTAATCTATACACCTATATCAGCATCTAGGTTTCTAATCTCACCTAGTCTTTTATTTAAATTATTCCATACTAAATTATGAATAAAATTTAAATTTTGTTAAAACTTGTGTTTTAGATTTAGCATTATCATTAATATTAATAGACTTTATAAAATCATTTGTCGATATAGGTTTTGCGTTGATATCTGAACCGCTGTTACCGATATTTTCACTATCCGATTTCCAGTACATAAATAACTACCATTATTTGCTGAAATATTAATAAAAAAAAATAAACTACTATTTATAAAAAAATAATTATAAAAATTAAGGCAAATTACTTGCCTTAATCATAAAATTTTGCCTATTTTTTAGTGGCTTTTGGAGTGCAAAGCATACTCACATACTTTCCTTCTAAAACAGGCTCTTTGTCCATATTAGCAATTTCACTAATATCTTGATATATTTTCAAAAGTAATTCATCACCTAATTGTGGATTGCTTAATTCACGACCCTTTAAAAATACTCTAAATTTAACATGCTTTCCTGATTTTAGAAAATCAATAGCGTGTTTAACTTTATAGTTAATATCATTTTGAGCTATTTTTACAGAAAGTTTAATTTCTTTAACTTCAATTACTTTTTGTTTTTTCTTAGCATCTTTTAGCTTTTTTTCTTGTTGATAGCATAATTTACTATAGTCAACAATTTTACAAACAGGTGGCTTAGCATCTTTTGCGATTAATACTAAATCAAGTCCTAAATTAGCAGCAATTTGATTTGCCTCATCACTGCTAATTATTCCATACTGAGTGCCATCATCACCTATACATCTAACCTCTACTAAATCTATTTCTTCATTTAACAATACATCTTTTTCTTTACTCAAAATACTACCTCGTTTTGTTTTTCTTTAATTAGTTTCAAAAATTCCTCCATTGTAAGTGTTGATTGTTGTTTAGCTCTTCTATCTCTTAAAGCTACTTGATTATTGTTTATTTCTTCATCTCCGATTACTGCTATATAAGGCACTTTTAACATTTCTGCATTTCTTATCTTTTTACCTAAAGTATCGTTTTTCTCATTAATATCAGCATCAACTCCAAGCTCTAATAATTCTTTTTGTAATGCTTTTGAATACTCAATATGCTTTTCACCTACTGGTAAAATCATAACTTGAATTGGAGCTATAAAGAATGGTAATTCTCCTGCTGTATGTTCAAGCAATATGCCTAAAAATCTTTCAAAACTTCCAAGTAAAGCACGATGAAGCATTACAGGGCGTTTTTTCTCATTGTTTTCATCTGTATATTCAAGCTCAAATCTTTCAGGTAGGTTAAAATCTACTTGAATAGTTCCACATTGCCATTTGCGTTTAAGTGCGTCTAGGATTTTAATATCAATTTTTGGACCATAGAAAGCTCCACCACCTTCATCAACTCCGTATTTAATACCTTCTTCATCTAAAGCTTCCATTAAAGCTTTTGTAGCAACTTCCCAAATCTCATCACTTCCTATTGATTTTTCAGGTTTTGTTGAGATTTCTAGTTCCCATTCAAATCCAAAAGTTACCATAATTTTTTTAGCAAAATCTAAAATCTCTTTTACTAAGGTTTTTATTTGACTTGGCATACAGAAAATATGGCTATCATCTTGAGTAAATTCACGAACTCTTAAAAGCCCGTGTAAAGCCCCACTCATTTCATGGCGATGAACCATTCCGTATTCAAAGAATTTAATAGGCAAATCTTTATAACTTCTACCTTCACTTTTATAGCAGAATACATGTCCTACGCAGTTCATTGGTTTTATTCCGTATTCTTGCTCATCAATTCTAGTAAAATACATATTTTCTTTATAGTTTGCATAATGTCCGCTTGTTTTCCAAACGCTAGAATTTAGTAATTCAGGGCCACGAACAGGCTCATAAAATCTAACCCTATGAGCTTTATATAAAATATGCTCTAATTTATTTCTAACTCTTGCACCATTTTTAAGCCATAATGGTAAGCCGCCACCAATTTGTTCGCTAAATGTGAATAATTTTAAATCATTTCCTAGTTTTCTATGGTCTCTTTTTTTAGCTTCTTCTATCATTGTTAGATAGTCTTTTAAAGCTTCTTTTGTTGCAAATGCGATACCATAAATTCTAACTAGCATTTCATTTTTTTCATCGCCGCCTAAATAAGCACCTGCTAATTTTGTTAATTTAAAATTCTTAAGCATTTTAGTGTGTGGTAAATGTGGCCCACGACATAGGTCGGTAAATTCACCTTGAGAATATGTGCTAATTTCTCCACTTAAACGACTTAAAACTGCTTGTTTTAATTCATCATTTTTAAACTTTTCACAAGCAGCTTCATAGCTCATTGTATTTTTTATCATAGGAGAGCCTTTTTTTGCAAGCTCTTTCATTTTATCTTCAATTACTTTTAAATCTTCTTCGCTGATTTTTTCATCTACTTTAAAATCATAATAAAAACCTTCATCAACGCAAGGTCCTACGAAAAATTTAGCATTTTTATATAATTGTGTAATAGCTTCAGCTAAAAGGTGAGCACAGCTATGGCGAATGATTTCAAGTGCCATAGGACTATCATCATAGAAAATTGGCTCAAGTCCTGCTCCATCAGTGCTTAAAGTATCATAAATATTTTTATCTTTATCGTAATATCCTATTATTTCCATTATTAATCCTTTAAATTTTTATAAATTTCATTAAGATTTTTATACAAACTATCATAGTTTATATCATTTTGCTCTAGTAGTTCATATAAGATTACATTGTCTTCTTTACCATTCCAAAGTTTTTTATAAGTTCCATTTTTATAGCCGTTATCTTGGCGGAATTTATTTAAGACATTTTTACCAATGTAGATTTTATAAAGTCTTGTAAATTCTAACTCACAACTACACATTAGCTTTAAAAATATTTCTGTAATTTGCGTTATGTTTAGCTCTTTTGCACTACTTGTGTGAATTAATTCTCTTGAAAGTTCTAAAATATCATTTAAATTTTTATTTGTTTTATTGAATTTAAATTCTGAAATCGTGTTTATAAGTTCTTTTTGTTGATTTTGCATAATTGCAAGGCTTAAAATAAAATGCCAAATATCAACTAATTCAATTTGAATATTTTCTAAATCCCAACTAGCATCTATGCTTTTCCAATGTTTCCAAGGCATAGAATCAACGAGTTCAGCACATTCCATATAAATACAACGAGCAAAATCAATTAAGCGATTTTCCTTTGTATAACCTTTTTCCCAACCAATTCCGCAAGTTGCGTTATTTAAAGCTTGCTGTAAGCTTAACATATCATTAGTATATTGTAATTTCATCATCCCTTCTACATCAAAAAATATCAAAATACTAGCAAAATTATTTAACAATCAAGCGTAGTGCTAAAAATTTTTTTAACTTGTGCTTTAAAATATAAATAATCATCTTTAAAACTCACTTCGCAAATATCATTGCTTTTTGGATAAATAGTAGCCTTTTCATCAACTAATTTAAGCATTCTAGCATAATAAAAACAAGCGTTCATTCCAGTTCCACAAGCTAAAGTTTCTCCAACTCCACGCTCATAAGTTCTAACATATAAAACCCCGTCTTTAAAAGTTGCGTAATTTACATTTGCATCATATTTTTCTCTTAAATATTTAGCATTTTCTTCGTTGTAGTTTTGCACTCCATCAAGAGTTACTAGGTGTGGCACACCTGTATCAATTAGGCAAAATACATTTTGAAATTCCACTAAATTTTCGTGTATAACCTTAGCTTTAGTTAATCTAATTTCTACAAAATCATCATCAAAAATTGTCGCCTTAATAATCCCTGCACCAGTTAAAAAACTCATATTTTTATTTGCTAAATTTTGAGTGTAAGCAAAATGTGCCGCAGCTCTTGCACCATTACCACACATATTAGCTTTTGAGCCATCTTGATTGTAAAATCCCCAAGTAAAATCATAATCTTTATCATTTTTTTTGATTACAATAAGCCCATCAGCACCTATTCCACTATGTCTATTGCATAATTTTATGGCTAATTTACTTAAATAATTTTCATCTAAATTATTAGTTTGAAAAATAATAAAATCATTTCCATTTGCGTAGTATTTATGAAATTCCATGTTTTTCCTTTAGTTTTTGGATAAGTTTTAGCGAGTTATCTTTAAAATCTTCTAAATTACCATCGTTTTTGATTAAATAACTTGCAAATTTTATTTTTTTGTCTATGTGTAATTGAGAATTTAATCTTAGTTTTGCTTCAAATTCTGTTAAATTATTTCTATTCATAAGTCTTGTTAAAGATAATTCATAAGGGCAATAAATCACAATTTTATTAAGCAAAAAATTATAATTGCTATTTTCAAAAAACAAGGGAATTTCTACAAAAATTATTTTATTTTTATTTTGTTTGATTTTTTTGAGAATTTCTTTTTTGATTTTTGAGTGCATTATTTTTTCTAATTTTTTCTTAGCTGTTTTGTCATTAAAAATCACATTTGCTACTGCTCGTTTTTTTTCTTTTAAGAATTTGAAATAGGAATTTGAAATATTTAATTTTTTACGAATTTGTTTCCATTTGTAGCAAAAAACTTTTGAAGAAATTTCATCAGCACTAATGCAAAATATTTCATTTTCTTTAGCAATATTTAAAAATGTAGATTTACCACAAGCAATGCTAGATGTTATTACATAAATATTTTTATAATACCTTTTAACTCTTTTAAATTTTTGTAACAATTCTTCACTCTTTTTTTAAAATCTATAAATTAAATTAATGATTTGTCTTAAGGCTTAATTTAAAGCATTATATTATAATTTAAAATTAAATTTTTAGTAAGGAGGCAGCCATGGAGAACAAAAGAAGAGCTTTTCTTAAAAAAGCATTAAGTGCTGGAGCTACCTGTGCTGTTGCTAGCGTAGGTTTAAATGCAGCAACAAGTAGCGAAAATAATAGCTCTGGTGTAGTATCTGGTCGTGCAAAGAAAAAAGAAGTGTTATATAAAAAGACCCTTCACTGGGAAAAATTTTATAAAATTGCATATTAATTTATAGAAAGGATTTAAATGCGTAATTTAGGTAGAAGAAGCTTTTTAAAACTTGCAGCAGTTGCAGGTGCAAGCACTACCGCATTTGGTGCGACAAACGCAACCTTAAAGGCAGATGAAAAAGTTAAAATGCCTTATGAAGGTAGTAAAAGTGTTCGCACAGTTTGCTCTATTTGTAGTGCTGGTTGTGGTATAGAAGCTGAAGTAGTAAATGGTGTTTGGGTTAGACAAAATAACGCAATAGACCATCCAATTTCACTTGGAAGTCATTGCTGTAAGGGAATTGACCAAATTGATTTAACCAAATCAAAATGTCGTGTTAAATACCCATTAAAAAGAGTTAATGGTAAATGGGAAAGAATTAGCTGGGAACAAGCTGTAAATGAAATCGGCGATAAAATGCTAGATATTAGAAAAGAAAGCGGTCCTGATAGCGTAATGTTTTTAGGTTCAGCTAAGTTTAACAATCAACAAGCATATTATTTTAGAAAATTTGCTGCATTTTGGGGAACAAACTCAATAGATCACGTAGCTAGAATTTGACACAGCGCAACAGTAGCCGGTGTGGCTAATACTTGGGGATATGGCGCTATGACAAATCACTTTGGTGATGTTGTAGGTAATACAAAATGTATGATTATGTTTGGTGCAAACTCAGCAGTTGCAAACCCTATTGGATTTAAGCATATTTTACAAGCTAAAGATAGAAATAATGCTCCTTTAATCGTAGTTGATCCTATTTTTACAAGAAGTGCAGCTCATGCTGATATTTATGTAAGAATTCGTCCAGGAACTGACATTGCATTTGTATATGGAATGTTAAATCTTATTTTTGAAAATGGTTGGGAAGACAAAGAAATAATCAAAAATAGGTCTTATGGAGTTGATTTAATTCGTGAAGAAGCTAAAAAATATACTCCTAGCGAAGTTGCTGATATTTGCGGATGTAGTGAAGAAATTCTAATTCAAGTTACAAAATTATTTGCGACTACAAAACCTGCTACACTATTTTGGTCATTAGGTATTACTCAACATTCAGTTGGTAGTTCAAATACTCGTATTTTAGCTATTTTACAATTAGTGTTAGGAAATATTGGAAAACCTGGTGGCGGAACTAATATTATTCGTGGTCACGATAATGTTCAAGGTGCAACAGATATGGGATGTTTAGCAGACACACTTCCTGCTTATTATGGCTTAGCTGAAGGTGCTTGGAAACATTTTTGCAATTTTTGGGGAGTTAGCTATGAATATATGCAAAAACGCTTCGTAGATGATAGTGCAAATGGTGGCAAAAAATGGATGCACGAAAAAGGATTTAGTTTATCTCGCTGGTGGCAAGGTGTTAAAGGCGTAGTTCCTTATGGCACGGATACAACTCATTCAAATGCTCCTGTTAGAGTTCTTTGGGTTCAAGGAACTGGAATTACTTCTATGGCTCACACTGTTAAAATTCAAGAAGCACTTAAAAAACTTGATTTAATAGTAGTTGCTGAACCATTTGTAAATGAAGTTGCAGTTTTAGCAGACCGCCCTGATGGAATTTATATACTTCCTGCTTCAACTCAATTTGAAACAGAAGGATATGTAACAGCTACAAATCGTTCTATGCAATGGAGAAGCCAAGTAGTAAAACCAATTTATGAAAGTAAAGAAGACCAAGAGATTATGTTTATGTTTGCTAAGAAATTTGGCTTTTATACAGAATATACTCGTGGTATGAAACTTGAACTTCAAAATCATAAATTAGTTCAGGTAATTCCTGATGATGTTGATGCAAAATGGCCTGATGATGCTACAAGAGAAATGAGTAATGGTTTATTATCAATTGGTCTTCGTGGTATTAGTGCAGAGCGTTTAAGAAAACATCAAGCAAATTGGGCTAATTTTGACCCTGATACTTTAATGGGTATTGGTGGAGATGTAAAAGGCGAATACTATGGCTTACCTTGGCCTGTATGGGATGCAAAACACCCTGGAACTGCTATTTTATGGAACCCAAATGTTCCTTATGAAAAAGGTGGAATGGGCTTTAGAAATAGATTTGGACTTGAGCATAATGGAGTTAGTCAGTTAGCTGATAATTCATTCACTCCTGTTGGTTCTAAAGTTAAAGGTGGTTATCCTGAAATTAAAAAAGATAATATTGAGCAAGTATTTGGTATTACATTAAGTGATGAAGAAAAAGAATTAATGGGTAATTCTTGGAGCACAGATATTTCAGGAATTATATTAGAAAAATGCCGTGAAAAAAGTGCTTGTTGCTTAGGAAATGCAAGAGCTAGAACTATAGTTTGGGAATTTAGCGACCAAATTCCAAAACATAGAGAGCCAGTGCATTCACCAAGATGGGATTTGGTGCAAAAATATCCAACATTTGACGACCAAACAACTCCAAATTTCCGTGTTACTACAATGTTTAAGAGCGAGCAACAAAAACAAGACTGGAGCAAGGATTTTCCTATTATCATTAGCTCAATGCGTTTAGTAAATCTAAGTGGTGCTGGTATGCTTGAGAGAACTAGTAAATATTTAGCTGATATTACACCTGAAATGTTTGCTAATGTTCATCCAGAGCTTGCAATGCAACACAATATTGGCGATGGAGAAATGATGTGGATACATAGCCCGCAAGGAACTAAGATTAAAGTAAAATGTATTCACAATAGAAGTGTAACTCCAGATAGAATTTGCTTACCTTACAACTTCGCTGGTGTTTTACAAGGAGTTGATTTAAGTCATAACTATCCAGAAGGCACTAAACCTTATACAATAGGCGAAATGTCAAATACGGTTACAAACTATGGTTTTGATCCAAATACACAAATTAGCGAATTTAACGCTGGACTTTGCAAGATAGAAAGGGCATAAAAATGGCTAGAATGAAGTTTTTTGTTGATAAAAATCGTTGTATTGGTTGTTTTGCTTGTCAAGTTGCGTGTTCAAGCGGACATGAAGTTCCTATTGGTATTAAAAGAAGAAAAGTAATTACTTTAAATGATGGTATTGAAGGCAAAGAAGTGTCAATGACAATAGCATGTCAGCATTGCACTGACGCACCTTGTGCTCAAGTTTGCCCTGTTAAATGCTTTTATATTCGTGAAGATGGTATCGTATTACACGATAAAAAAGAATGTATTGGTTGTGGTTATTGCTTATATGCTTGTCCATTTGGTGCTCCACAATTTCCAAGAGATGGAGCGTTTGGAATTAAAGGCGAAATGGATAAATGTACAATGTGTGCAGGAGGTCCTGAAGAGACAAATAGTGATGAAGAAAGAGAGCTTTACGGACAAAACCGCATAAGCGAAGGAAGAGTGCCTATTTGTGCTGCTGTATGTGCTACAAATGCACTTTTAGTTGGAGATGAGAGCGAAGTTTCTAATGTATATAGAAAGCGTGTTTTAACTAAAAATGCAAATGTTAATTTAAGTAATATGTTTATTTAATTTAAATTAGGAGAGATGATGGAATTTTTAATTTTTGTTGGAGTTTTACTAGCTTTAATAATAGTCATTTTAATAAAGTCTATAATTATAGTGTCGCAAAGCGATATTGTAATAGTTGAGCGATTAGGTAAATTTCACAAAGAATTAAGCGGAGGATTTCATTTAATCTTTCCTTTTATTGATATGGTTAAATCAATAATTACTATTAAAGAGCAACTAATAGATATAGAAAAACAACAAGTTATTACAAAAGATAATGTAAATATTTTAGTTGATGGGATAGTTTTTCTAAAAGTAACAAATGGAAAAATGGCATTTTATAATGTTGAAAATTATAAAAAAGCTATATCAAATTTAGCTATGACAACTCTTAGGGGTGAGATTGGCGGTATGTATCTTGATGATACTTTAAGTAGTCGTGATAGTTTAAATAGTGCTTTACAAATTGCACTTGGAGATGCTGCTGATAACTGGGGTGTAAAAATTATGAGAGTAGAAATTTCTGAAATTTCAGTTCCTAGTGGCATAGAAGAAGCAATGAATTTACAAATGAAAGCTGAAAGAGAAAAAAGAGCTATAGAATTAAACGCTGAAGCACAAAAAGTAGCACTTATAAAAAATGCTGAAGCATTAAAGCAAGAGCAAGTTTTAAACGCTGAAGCAATAGAAAGAATGGCTGATGCTAAAAAATACGAACAAATTGCATTAGCTCAAGGTCAAAAAGAAGCTATGAATAACATAAATGAAGCAATGGCACAAAACATTAATGCAGCTGAGTTTTTATTAGCTAAAGGCAGAGTAGAAGCATTTTTAGCTTTAGCAAAAAGTGAAAATAAAGATAAAATATTAGTTCCTTATGAAAGCACTGAATTAATAGGAGCTTTAAGTGTATTAAAAGAATTTGTAGGCAAAAAATGAGTAGCCTATATTTACTTTGTATAGGAATATTTTTAGGAATTTTAGAATTATTAGTCGGTAGTTTTTATATAATATTTTTTGCTATAGGATTTATTATTGTCGGTGCAATTAATTTAATAAAGCCATTAGATTTAGAATTACAAATAATATTAATTGCTGTTATATCTCTTGTTTTACTTATAATTTTTAAATTTTTTGTTAAAACTAAAAAAGTAGAGAATTATGACGATGATTTTTTAAATACTCAAGGCGAAGGCGTTGTTAAAAATGGTATGATTTATTATAAAGGCTCATTTTGGCAAACAACTGATAATTTAACCTTAAAAGAAGGTGAAATTGTAAAAATTGAAAAAATCCACAATAATAAAGTAAAAATCAAACAAGATTAATTTTTATAACTTTCAATTATATTATTGAGTTTTTTTTCAAATTTTTCGTATTTTTTAATAATATCTTTATGTATATCTAATTTATTATAAAATTTTCTACGAGATAAAAATAAACTTTCTTTAATTTTCAAAATATTTTTTAAATTTATTTCCCTTTTTATAGAATTAAAAGAATTGCTAAGTTTTAAAGGCATTAAAAATTTATCATTACTAAAATACTTTCTAAATGCATTCATATCATGCAAAAATAGTGCTAAATCATTTTCATTATTAAAACAATAATTAACAAAATCCTTATTAGCCTTAATATAAGAGTGTATAAATTTAATCTCATCATCTTTTAATACATTTACTAATGTATTAGCATACCTATTGCAGCGACTAGCAAGAATTAAAAGAATAGCATTCCTTTTGTCATTAAAAGAAAAATGAGATTTCCTAATACTATCAACATAATATTCAATATCATTAAATTTAATCAAAGAATAAATTTTAAGTAAATTTTGCGATACCAAATTTTCAGCAATCCTATCAAGTCTAACATTATTTTCACAGGCTAATATAAAATTAGCTTGTTCTAATTCAATAAGTTCTAAAGAATTATCCTTTACGAACTTATTGAATTCAGTTGCTAATTTTTTAACTTCTTCTTGCATTATCTATTCATTGAAATATAGCTATTTAATGCACCTAAATATGCTTTAGCACTTGCTTTCATTGTATCAAAATCAAGCCCATGTCCAATAATTGCACGCTGACCTTCAAAGCTAACTTTTACACTAACTTGTGCTAATGCATCCTTGCCCTTAGTAACCGCATCAACCTTATAATCAAGTAAATTACCACCAACTTTACTAGTTCTATCAATTACTTTAAACACAGCATCAATTACACCATCTCCAATAGCAGCTTCGCTAATTATTACACCATCACAATCCATAGTAACAGCTGCAGTTGCTAAACCTGAAGAACAATCAGTTACTTGTAAATTTAATAATTTGAATCTTTCTTCTATTTTAATCTTATCAGCAGCTACTATTGCTATCAAGTCATCATCAAATACTTCCTTTTTCTTATCGCAAAGGTCTTTAAACTCTGCAAATGCACGATTTAACTCATCAGTATCTAATGTAAAACCAAGAGATTTTAATTTATCATTAAACGCTGCTCTTCCGCTGTGTTTTCCTAAGACTAAATTATCTTGAACTAAGCCTATATCACTAGCTTTCATAATCTCATAAGTTTCACGACATTTTAAAACACCATCTTGATGGATTCCACTTTCGTGTGTAAATGCGTTTTTACCTACTATTGCTTTATTCGGCTGTGGATTTACACCAATTATATTTGATAACAATCTACTTGCTGGATAAATCTCTTTAGTATTTATATTCATATCAAATTCACCAAGTTCATCGCCTCTTACTTTAAATGCCATTACTAATTCTTCAAGTGCAGCATTACCAGCACGTTCTCCTAGACCGTTTAAAGTAACTTCAACCTGTCTTGCACCTGCTAAAACTGAATATATAGTATTTGCAGTAGCTAAACCTAAATCATTATGATGATGTGCTGATACTATAAGCCTTCCTTTAGTATAATCACTAATCTCTTTAAATACTTTATAAATTTCATTTGGCATTCTATATCCAACTGTATCTGGCAAATTTAATGTCCTTGCACCTGCTTCATAGACTGCATCAGCCATTTCTTTTAAAAAATTTACATCACTTCTTAAAGCGTCTTCACAAGAAAACTCAACATCATCACATAAACTCTTAGCTAATTTTACATTCTTAACTGCAGTTGCTAAAACTTCTGCTGGAGTTTTTTTAAGCTTGTATTCCATATGAATTGGGCTTGTCGCAATAAAAGTATGAATGCGTTTTTTAGCTGCTGGTTCAAGTGCTTTACCTGCTTGAATAATGTCGTTTTCTACACATCTTGCAAGAGAACAAACGCTTGAGCTTTTAATAATTTGTGCAATTTTATTAATCGCTTCGTAATCTCCTGGACTAGATGCTGCAAACCCTACTTCCATAACATCAACACCCAAACGCTCAAGCGCTAAAGCTATTTGGATTTTTTCTTCTGTATTCATTGAAGCACCTGGACTTTGCTCACCATCTCTTAAAGTTGTATCAAATATTATAATTCTTTCTTTCATTTTTTCTTTCCTTATTTTTTAATATATATTATAAATTTTTAAAATTAAAAATGACTATAGTTCGCCCTTATGGGCGAAGGAGTGTAGAATTTTTTACAAGATAATAAGTACATTTATCATCAGATACTTTTTCTTGGTATTCATTATGTTTTAAAATAAAATTCTCAATTAATTGTCTAAAACTACTAAAACCATAATTTTTAGCGTGAAAATCAGAATATTTTTTCTGCATATATGTATTTATTACTGCATATTCTGCTCTAGTTTTTTCATCAATTAAATTATCTATTATTTGCTCTAATTCTTTTAATTGCTCTTTTGGAATTGCCTTTAATCTATCTTTATCATTGCATTTGACTTTTTCATTATCCAAATAAAAAAACTCATTAAATGAATTTACATATGATTTTAAAGATTTATTAGTTCCTATTCCGATTACTAATTTTTTGTTTTCTCTTAATTTTTGAGCCAAACTCGTATAATCACTATCACCTGAAACTATAACAAAAACATCTATTTGTTTTTCATAAAATATGCTTAAAGCTTCAGTTGTAAGATACATATCAGATGAGTTTTTACCCGATGAAGTAGAAAATTGCTGCATTGCAATAATGCCATAATCAAATATTTTTTCACGCCAATTTTGAATATTTTCTTTACTCCAATCAGCATATATTCTTTTAATAATAACATTTCCATAATTAGAAGCATAGTCAAATATTTCTCTAGCATATTTTGCAGGTATGTTTTCTGCATCTATAAATACTGCTACGCTACTATTATCCAACATATTTATCCTACTTTTTTAATCTTTTTTATATATAAATTATAAATCGCTCTTGATAAACCATAAATAACATAAACGCTAACTAATAATGTAAAAATTTCTAATGGAAACAACCATATTAAAGAACAAGCAAAAATTAAAATTACTAATACCTTTAACATCATTGTTTTATGCAATTCTATCTTTTTAAAACTATGGTATCTAACATTACTAACCATTAAAAATGATAATAAAAACGATAATAAGATAATAAAAACACCTACAATAGTATCTCCATCAAAATAGTGTTTATAAAAAACCACCCAAATACCCAAAACAACCGCAGCCGTTGGAATTGGAAGACCTATAAAAAATCTAGGATCATAAGTACCAGTAGTTACATTGAATCTTGCCAAACGAATAGCGCCAAATATTATAAATACAGCCATTGCTAAAGAGCCAAATCGCCCATAATCTTGACCTAAATTAAAATAAAATAATACTGCAGGTGCTACGCCAAAAGCCACAATATCAGCTAAACTATCAAATTCTACTCCAAATTTTGAAGTAGTATTTGTAAGTCTTGCTACGCGACCATCTAAGCCATCACAAATCAAACTTACTATAATTAAAATCATAGCTTTGTCATAGTCATTATTAATTGAAGCAATCATACTTAACACAGCCAAAAAAATAGAAGAAGCTGTAAATAAATTTGGCAATATATAAGCTACTTTATGAGTATTTTTATCAATCATTATATTCTCCTATTTCAGCTATTTTAGTATTCGCTAAAATCTTATCACCTAACCCTACTAAAATTTTAGAATTATATGGTAACACAATTTTAATAAATCCATCCATAAAAAATGCAAATTTATTTCCCTTTAATAAGTCATTATCCTTTATTACCAAAACTTTTTTTGTAAAAAAACCATTAATACAAATCATAGAAACTTTATCATTAAAATTAAATTCAATATATTTAGCATTCTCATCGTTAGCATAAATAAGACCTTTATTTATTTTATAATCAAGCTTACTAGATTTTAAAATGGCTCTTAAAGAATTTATAGAAAATACTGACTTTTTACATAGTAACTCTATATTACTCTTATCCTCATTTGCCTTAATGTCTAATATAGTCATATCAGCTGGACTAACTACTATATCATCTGAATAATCTTCTAATTCTCGTTCATAATTTCTAAAAATAAAAATAAAAAACAAAAATAATAAAAAAAAGTAAAAATATAGATCAGAGATTAAATAGCTTACTACAAAAGCTATAAAACTTACTAAAACAATACTTCTACCTTCTTTTAATATTAAATTCATTTTTCTATCTCACTTAATCTAGTTTCAAAATTATTTTCTATTTCATAATTTTTAATTATTTCTCTTACTTCACTACCTTCTATTACTTCTTTTTCATAAAGTTTTTCAACCATTGTTTCAATTGCTCCACTATATTGTTCTAAAGTAGCAACAACAGATTTAAATCTCTCATCAAGTAAGTTTTTAACATATTCATCTAATTTATGAGCCATATCATCTGAATAATCCTTGATAGTTTGACCACCACCTAAGAATTGATTTCTTTGTTTTTCTAAAACCATAAGCCCAGCAATATCACTCATACCATACATAGAAACCATTGCTTTTATAATATCGGTTGCTCTTTCTAAATCATTACTAGCACCTGTTGAAATCTCTTTAATAAACACATGCTCAGCTGCACGACCACCTAAAAGAACATCAACTTCTGCAATCAACTCGTGTCTTTGCATTAAGAATTTATTTTCTTCAGGAGTATTTAAAGTATAACCAAGCGCTGCTAAACCTCTAGGAATAACAGAAACTTTTGTAACTTTTTTAGCACCTTTTGTTGTCTCTGCTATTAAAGCATGTCCACACTCATGATATGTTACAATTTTTTTCTCTTTATCACTTATTCTTCTTGATTTTTTCTCAAGTCCTGCAATAGCTCTTTCAACTGCTTCAGTTAAATCGCCTTGCTCTACTTCTTTTTTATTATTTCTTCCCGCAAGTAATGCTGCTTCATTTATTATATTTGCCAAATCAGCCCCAGCAAGCCCTGCTGTAAGTCTTGCAATATCTTCAACTTTAACTTCTTTAGCGATTTTTACATCTTTCATATGAACGCTTAAAATATCGCATCTTCCTTTAAAATCTGGCTTATCAACTAAAACTTGTCTATCAAAACGACCCGGTCTAAGTAATGCTGCATCTAGCACTTCAGGTCTATTTGTAGCCGCTAATACAATTACAGGGCTTTCTGAACCAAACCCATCCATTTCAGCTAAAAGCTGATTTAAAGTTTGTTCCCTTTCATCGTGCCCGCCCATATGTGAACCTGCTGCACGAGATTTACCAATAGCATCAATTTCATCTATAAAAATAATTGCCGGAGCTTCTTTTTTAGCGTTTTCAAATAAATCTCTAACACGGCTAGCGCCAACACCTACAAACATTTCTATAAAACTTGAACCCGAAACACTAAAAAATGGAACATCAGCTTCACCTGCAACTGCTTTTGCTAAAAGAGTTTTACCTGTGCCTGGAGGTCCAACTAATAATAAACCTTTTGGAATTTTAGCACCTAATTTAATATATCTTTCTGGATATTTTAGAAAATCTACTATTTCCTTTACTTCTTCTTTTGCTTCTTCTACACCTGCTACATCATCAAATTTTACTTTTGGTTTTTCAGAATTTACTAATTTTTTTGAGTTTCCAATTCCTAAAATTCCGCCACCCATTTTCTTTTGCATTCTGTTTGTAATAAATCCCCAAATAGCAAAAAATATAAAAATTGGAATTATCCAAGTAAATAATAAATTAGATAAAAAGTTATTTTCAGAATAAGATGTGTAATTTACATTTTTTTCATCTAACATTTTTGTTAAATTTATATCATTATGAACCAAATTAGCTGTATAACTTGAGTTAAGACCACTACCTTTAATTTTGCTCTGACCTATTTCTACCTTTTTTATTTCACCTGATTCTATTTTATTTTTAAATTCTGAATAACTTATATTTTGACTAACTTCACCAAAATTTTTCCCTTCAAAAAACATAGAAAAAGCACCAAAAACAACCAAAGAAAAAATCAAAAATATAACAATTGGATTTTTTCCATTCAAATTTTTATTTTCATTATTATTCATTTCTCACCTTATAAACTAAAGTTAGCCAATCACCTTTCTTTTTTTCATCAATTAATTTTAAAGAGTTGAATTGACTTTTAATTCTTTCTTCATATACATTTAAAATTCCAGAAAGAATTAAAAATCCATTATCACTCAATGATTTTAATAAGTCATTTTTAATAATCAATATAATATCGGCTATTATATTAGCAACAACTATATCATATTTTTTATTTGCCTTATCGCAAGAACCTTGCCAAATATCATTAATTTTAAGATTATTTAACTCAAAATTATTTTTAGTACTCATAATTGCCAATTCATCAGTATCACAAGAATCAACACTAATACCATAATTAGCCATCACTAAAGATAAAATTCCACTACCACACCCTACATCAAGACCTGTTTTGCAACCTTTATAATATTTTTGCAAAAATTCAACACAAGAACTAGTGCTTTCATGATGACCTGAGCCAAAAGCTAAAGCTGGGTCTATTTTTAGATTTACATAGCCTGCTTTAGGTTCTTGCCAAGTAGTATGTATATATATATTATCTATTAAAATGGGATTTATATTTTTTCTATACTCATCAATCCAATCTTTGTTTTCCTTTTCGCTTAATTGATATGAAATACTAATATTTAAATTTATATCTTCTAAACGCATTTTTAATTCATCCAAAGCATATATTAAATCATCAAGACTACTATCACTTCTAATTATTAAAGTATTATCTTTTTCTTCAATAGCATCTATATCAAAGGCAAATACAAAATCACTAACAAAATTTAAATTATTAGTTACTATCACTAATTCATTATATTTATTATTCATACTCATTCCAAAACATCATCTAATTTTTCTTTTAAAATCTGTGGTGTAAATGGTTTTAATATATAATTATTAACACCAGCTTTTAATGCTGTAATAACTTCTGCTTTACCACCTTCAGTCGTAATCATAATTATTGGCATATCATCATAAATATCCAACGCTCTAATCTTTTTAACCAACTCTAACCCATTCATTTCTGGCATATTCCAATCAGTAATCAATAACTTTATATCGGGTTGAGATATCAAAACATTCCAAGCTTCAACACCATTTTCAGCTTCTAAAACATCGCAATAACCTAAATTTCTTAGAGTATTTTTTATAATTCTCCTCATTGTAGAACTATCATCAACTACTAATAACTTCACAATTTATCCTTAACTGGTGCGTTTAGCGAGATTTGAACTCGCACACCTGTTGGCACTACCCCCTCAAGATAGCGTGTCTACCAATTCCACCATAAACGCAAAAAAGGCTACAAAAGTAGCCTAAAAAAATTATCCTAAGAATGGATTTCCGTATAATAACAATAAGCCTATAACAAGTGCATAAATAACTTGAGCTTCAATTAACGCAATTACAAGAAACATTGTAGTTGTTAATTTTCCACTTAAACTAGGATTTCTAGCAATACCACCTATAGTAGCAGCAGCAGCATTACCAATACCAATAGCACCACCACAAGCAGCAGCACCTAAACCTAAACCAGCAGCTAAAGACGAGTAAGCTTTTAATGACTCGTTTATAACTTGAGTTTCAGCAGCAAATAAAACACTTGAAAACGCAAGTAATAGCAACACAAACCTTTTCATAAAAGTCTCCTTAAATCAATTTAATTTTTTCAGGCTAATAGCCATACAAAAATTATGCTCTATATTCTATTAAGCTAAAGTAAATAAATTAAGACCTAGTAAAAAAACTAAGAGTTGTGTTGCCGAATTTTTTTACCTTAAATAAGGTATATTTTAAAGATGCAAATTCAACCTTGCTAGAATGCTCTATAATGACAATATCACAATCTAAATTCTCATATAAATTCTTGATTTTCAAATATACATCGCTAAAACCATCTCTAATATCAAATGGCGGATCTAAATAAAGAATAGTTTTTTCATTTTGTAATTTAGCAATAATATTAGATAAAGCTTTAAAAGTATCGTCATTTAAAACTTCTATATTTAAATCTTTTGTATTTTTTAAAGCACTTTTATACGCTAATTTATCAATCTCAATAGCAAACGCCTTTTTAGCATAATTACTAATAGCTTCAATCGCCATACTAGCACTACCGCCAAATGCTTCTATAAAAACATATTCCCTTAATTCATCTCTTAAAACATTAAAAACACAAGACTTAACTATACTTTTTGTAGCTCTTGTGGTATCTTTTGATGGATTTTCTAAAATTTTACCTTTTAAAAAACCGCTCTGAACTCTTAAAACATTATTTTTCATACATTAATTGAAGTAAATCATATTTAAATTTATTAAGTAATTTATCAAGTTTTTCTTCAAAACTTAAAACCTTATTATCATCTTGATTTATTGTGCTTGAAAACTCATATAAAGCATCAATTAATTGCTCTTTACTAAAAGGCAATTTTAAATGTGCATTATTAAAACCTATTATAAATTGTGGTTTTTTTGCGTGCATTAATTTTTCATCAGTGATTAAAAAATCGCAATCTTTTTTATTTGCTAAATAATCTTGTAAAAATAATATTAAAGTCTTTTCTAATAAAATATCTTTGCACGCAATGGCTATTTTCATACCAAACTAACCTTTAATTTATGTTCTTTAAGACTAGCTGGAATATTACCATTAGCTAAAGCTATGAACTCAGCCATATGTAAAATATAAAAATCACTAAAATCTCTATTAGATACTTTTTGTAATTCGCCACTTAAAGTATCAAACATTTTAAAGCTTAAACTATCGCCAACTACTAAAAAATCAGCACCGCTATCATAAGCATCTAAAACTATCTTAGCTGCTTTTTTATATGCTACTTGTTTATCAAAATCTAAAAATCTAAAACCATTTTCAAATTCTTGAGTTTCGTAATTTATTAATTTTGCCTTAGTCTTTTCTAAAAAATGTAAAAATAAATCAATGGTAAAACCACGATAAACAGCTACATTAAAACCATTAAAATCGTTTTTAATTTCTATATTTTGTAAATCTTGAATAACACATGAAGCGTTTTTATAATTTTTCTTTGCATAATCTAAAATACTAGTATCGCAGATTAAATTCATCTCTCCTAAACAAGAATCAAATTCTTTTTTATATTCATCTGCTTTATATTCACTCATAAAACTAGGTGTTTTTACATAGGTTTTTCTATAATCACCTTTTAATAAATTAGAAAAATTAAAATCATCATTTATTAAAGTTATCATCTAATCTCCTTTTGATGTTTTAAAGAATTTTTAATTTCTTCATATTTTTCATAATCACTATATAAAAATGGTTTTAAGCTTACACTATACTCAATTCCTTTTTCCTTATCAAAAACAATATCTAAAATATCTTTTCTTTTATTAGGATATTTTTCTAATAATTTATTTGCAAACACAAACGCACTATCACCTAAAAATTCATCATTATATTCATGAATATCACTTGCATAATATAAAAATTTATAAGTTAAATAATCTTTATAATCATCTGCATTGCAAATATTTTTAAAATAATCAAAAACTTTTATAAAATCACTATCATCACACATTAAATCAAGCTTTGCTCTTTTTAAATCAATTGCACTTACACAAAAATCATTTCCAAATTTTTTAATAAGTTCATTTATGTTTGTATTAAGTGATAAAACTTTATTTTCAATCCTTACAAATTCATTACAATCTGGCATATTAAAATATCTATCTTGTTGTTTTACTAACCCTAAAACATCGTAAAGTGTAGAACTATCGTTAATGTCTTTTAAATTAATCTCATATGGCTTATAGTAAAACTCATAATCTCTACTAGCATCAAATCTAAATACTCTTAAAATAAAACTTCTCATAACAAAATTCCTTTTTTACTAATTTATATCAAAAAAATGTTATAAATTATTAAAAGGATTTAATATGTATTTAAGAGCAAACACTCATTCAAAAATCAATGTTTATTTTTCAAAAAATTCTAGCGATTTCGTAGTGCGTGAAATACCATTATACGAATTTAGTGGCTCTGGAGAGCATTTGATTTTACATATACAAAAGAAAGATTTAAGCACAAATGAACTTTTAAAAGATTTAAGTGCAGCAACAGGAATTAAAGCAAAAGATTTTGGTTACGCAGGTCTTAAAGACAAGCAAGGACTTACATTTCAATACATTTCAATGCCTAAAAAATACGAGAAAGAATTAGCTAAATTTTCTCATGAAAAATGTAAAATTATTGATACTTTTTTACACAATAATAAATTAAAAATCGGACATTTAAAAGGTAATTCATTTTTTATAAGATTAAAAAAAGTTAATAAAATTGACGCCTTAAAAATTGAGCAAATTTTTACAAATATTAAAGAAAATGGCTTTCCTAATTATTATGGCTATCAGCGTTTTGGCAAAGATAATGATAATGCAAAAACAGGATTAGAAATATTAAAAAACGAATTAAAATTTAAAAATAATAAATTAAATAACTTTTTAATTTCTGCATTTCAAAGCGAATTATTCAATACATATTTATCAAAAAGAATAGAAATTTCAAGATTTAGCAATGATTTTTCTAAACAAGAATTATTAGCACTTTATAAGGATAAAACTTTAGTTGAAAATCTAAAAAAACAAGAACAATTTTTTAAATTATTTGATAATGAAATATATGAGCATTATCCTTACGGCAAGGTATTTAATGAGAATTTAGAAGATGGTTTAAAAAGATTTTTAGCAAGAGATATTAGCCCTTCTGGATTGATACTAGGAAATAAACCTAAATTAAATGAAGGTTTTTTAGGCGAAATTGAAAATAGCATATATAAAGATTATTTTGATTTATTAAAAACTCAAAATGGTTCAAGAAGATATTTATGGACTTACACAAATGATGAAAAAATTAACTATAATGAAGAATTAGCACAACTTAGCCTTGAATTTAGCCTACAAAAAGGCTCATACGCAACA
The DNA here is from genome assembly GCF_026616895.1 of Campylobacter sp. MG1. NCBI lineage: Bacteria > Pseudomonadati > Campylobacterota > Epsilonproteobacteria > Campylobacterales > Campylobacteraceae > Campylobacter > Campylobacter sp. MG1. The sequence continues at coordinate 16,015 of NZ_JANYME010000009.1, read as the reverse complement.
GTCGTGCTTGATGAAATAATACATTTAGAAAGGAACGAAGAATGATTTTAATTACAGGTGCAGCAGGTTATATTGGCTCAATTACAAGTTATCATTTTTTAAAGAATAATTATAAAGTTATAGGTATTGATAATATTAGCACTGGAAATGCAAGGGCTTTAGAAGTGTTAAATAAATTTGATAATTTTAAATTCTACGAAGGAAATTTTGGAAATTTAGAACTATTAGAACAAATAGTAACCAATAATAAAATAGATTTTGTAGTGCATTTTGCAGCTAATACTAGCGTATTTGAAAGCACACAAAATCCATTAAAATATCATGATAATAATGTATCAAATATGATTAATTTATTAAAAATTTGTGAAAAATATGATATTAATAATTTTATTTTCTCAAGTTCTGCTGCAACTTATGGAGAACCAAAAACTAATGAATTAATCACAGAAGATACTCCAAAAAATCCTATAAATCCTTATGGTTTAACAAAGCTAATAGGCGAATATATATTAAATGATTTATCAAATGCAAAGAAAGAATTTAATTTCATAGCATTAAGATACTTTAATGTTGCAGGAGCAAGCCTAATTGCACCTTTAGGTCAATTTAGTAAATCTAGCTTACTTATAAAAATAGCTGCTGAATGTGCTGCTAATAAAAGAGATAAAATGTATTTATATGGTAATGATTATAATACCCCTGATGGAACTTGCGTAAGAGATTATATACATGTTGATGACTTGGCTATCGCACATATTGAAGCATTAAAATATTTAAAAAACCAAAAAACAAGTCAAGCCTTTAATGTTGGGTACTCAAAAGGAACTAGCGTAAAAGAAGTAATTGATATTATGAAAAAAATCAGTGGTAATGATTTTAAAGTAGAAATGGCAGATAGACGCACAGGAGATCCTAGCTCACTTGTAGCATCTAATAAAAAAATAACTTCTTTAACAGATTGGAAATATAGTAACGACAACCTTGAATTAATTTGCAAAAGTGCTTACGAATGGGAGTTAAAAATATAAATAATTAACAAATTTATAAAAATTAGTAAGATGCTATGTTTTACTAATTAATAATATTTTTCAAATTCTAATTATTCAAAGAAGACTAAAAATACCTTATAACTTTATGATAATACTTACTATATAAAATGTTCTTTTATATTTTAAAAAGGAGAAATTATGGCAATTTCAAGAAGAACATTCCTTAAAGGTTCAGCAATTACAGCTAGTGCGATTACTTGTCCTTTGAGTGCTGATACAAATTTTTATGATATCAAGCAAATCCCACACGCTACACATTTTGGTGCATTTACAGCCGAAGTAAATAGCGAAGGAAAAATAATCAATCTTATCCCACACGAAAGTGATAAAAACCCAAGCGTAATCACTAAAGCTATCATAGATAGAACATATTCAGATACAAGGGTAAAATATCCAAGTGTTAGAAAAAGTTTTTTAGAAGGTAAAAATCGCCCTGATTTAAGGGGTCGTGAGCCTTTCGTTCGTGTTAGTTGGGATGTAGTGCTTGATTTATTATATAAAAAGCTTAAAGCTACAAAACCAGAAAATATCTTTAACGCAAGTTATGGTGGATGGGGTCATGTTGGCTTACTTCATAATTGTAACGCAGTTGCAGGTAGATTTTTTAACACCGTTTTAGGTGGAGCAATAGGCACTGATGGAGAGTATAGTAACGGAGCAGCGGGTAAAGTAAATACTGCTATAGCAGGGGATTTAGAAGTTTATAGTTTGCAAACAAATTACGAGCAAATGATTAAAAACTGCGAAGTTTATGTAATGTGGGGTTGTGATATTTACAAGGATAATCAAATAGATTTTAAGGTAGCTAATCGTGAGAATGATAGTTGGCTTAAAAAATACGCAGCTAGTAATATAAAGTTTATTAACATTGACCCACAATACACAAAAGCAGCAGAAATTACAAAGGCTGAATGGATAAAAATCGTCCCAAATACCGATGTTGCAATGATACTTGGAATGTGCCATTATTTATATACAAGTGGAAAATATGATAAAGAATTTATAGCTAAATATACAGATGGATTTGATAAGTTTTTACCATATTTACTAGGTAAAACTGATGGAGTAGAAAAAACTCCTGAATGGGCGGCTAAGATTTGTGGAATTGATGTGACTAAGATTAAAGAATTATGCGATTTATTTGTTAGTAAAAGAACATTTTTAGCAGGTAACTGGGCAAATCAAAGAGCGCATCACGGCGAACAAGCTGACTGGGCTATCATAACTTTAGCTTGTATGATTGGTCAAGTAGGACTGCCTGGTGGTGGATTTGGCTTTTCTATGCATTATTGCTCGGCTGGTGGAGCGTTTAGTGGAGCGTTACTTCCTGTTGGATTACCACAAGGAAAAAATAGCGTAAATATAAATATCCCTGCAAGTCGTGTTAGCGAAGCTATCCTAAATCCAAATAAAACTATCAATTTTAAAGGCAAAACCTTTACATATCCAGAGATTAAAATGTTTTATGTAGCAGGTGCTAGTGTTTTAGGTCATCATCCAAATACTAATGAATTAATTCATGCTTTAAGACAACTTGAAACAATAGTTGTTCATGAGCCTTGGTGGACGCCGATGGCAAAAATGGCTGATATAGTAATCCCAGCTACAACAACACTTGAGCGTGATGATATAAGTTTTGGTGGTTCATATTCGCAAGATTGGGTGTATGCTATGAAAAAAGTAATCGAGCCTGTGTATGAAAGCCGCAATGATTACGATGTTTTCTATGAATTAGCAAAGAGATTTGGCGAAAGAGAATTGGCTAAGTTTAGTGGTGGCAAGAAAGACCATTTAGAATGGATAAGAAGTTTTTATGAGAAGAGTGATTGTATAAATGAAATGGAATTTGATGAGTTTTGGGAGAAAGGCTCACTTCATTTTGAAATTCCAAAAGAAGCTTATGAATTTGTTCGCCACGCTGATTTTAGAAAAGACCCAGTAAATAATAAATTAGCAACAGAAAGTGGAAAATTCCAAATCTATTCACAAAAATTTGCTGATTATAATTTACCTGATTTTAAAGGTCATATAACTTGGTTTGAACCGGCTGAATATTTAGGAAATCAAGAATTAAGCAAAAAATATCCATTCCATTTATTAAGCCCACACCCAAGATATAGAATTCATTCTCAACTTGATAATACTTGGGTAAGAGAGCTTTACAAAATCCAAGGTCGTGAGCCTGTAGTAATTAATACTGAAGATGCTAAAAAGCTTGGTATTAAGCACGGCGAAGTGGTAGAAGTATATAATAATCGTGGTAGATTATTAGCTGGTGCATTTGTAAGTGATGATATTAGAAGTGGCGTTGTAGCTATTCAAGAGGGTGCTTGGTATGACCCTGAAGATGATAAAGATAATGCAAGATGTAATCAAGGTCATGTAAATGTGCTTACTTCATCTCGCCCAACTTCTCAAATGGCACAAGCAACTAGCGTAAATACTTGCTTAGTAGCGATTAGAAAACTTGATAAAAATGAAGCTGTTAAACCATATAAAAACACAACACCACCAACAATTATAGGAGCGTAAAATGAGAAAAATTATAGGATTATCATTAATTACTTTAAGTGCTTTTGCATATAAGCCTGATTATCAGCAAATATTTTTACCAACTCCTGCAAAAGTTGAGATAAAAAAGCAAGAATTTGCTAAAGATATTAGATTTATCTTAGATGAAAAAGCGACAATGCTAGATGAAAATCAAAAGCAAATCGGAACGATTTATGAAGGAACTATGGTGAAGCTAATTGAAACTAAGGGAGATTTAGCTAAGGTTAGCATTAGTGGAGAAGTTGTAGGAGATAAATTAGCATTTAATAAAAATGCGGAATTTGTCTATTTAGAAAGTAAAAACGCTAAGCCTGAAATGAGCTTTTGGGTAAAATCAAGCTCTTTAACTACTGATAAAGACGCTGCTTTTGAAGGTGTTGAGGTGTTTTATTATGATTCTTGCACGAGTTGTCACGCAGCACACGCTCCAAGCGAACACGCAATTGATGAATGGGACGCTTATTTAGGAGCAATGCAAATGAATGCAAAAATTACTGATGAGCAAAAGGATAGAATATTACGCTATATGCAAGCACATTCTAGCAATGGAGCTTTTAAGTAAATTAAAATAGAATTTGTAATTAGGATTAATTACAAATTCTTTTATTATTTTTCTATTTTTGTTTTACAATCTAAGCACTCTATAAATGTGCCTTTTTTAAGTTCTTTTATAATCATTATTCCGCCACAATTAGCGCATTTTTCTTTAGCTAGTGGGTATGAGCTAATGAAATTACATTTAGGATAAGAACTACATCCATAAAATGCACCCCTTTTAGAAAATCTTTGCACCAAATCGCTACCACATTTAGGGCAAGGGACTTCTAGTTTTACTAATTCTTTTTTAGGTTTTTCTTCTTTGTTTTCGGTTTTTGTATCGTTTAAATTCCTTGAATATTTGCATTTTGGATAACCACTACAAGCTACGAATTTACCGAATTTGCCTTCACGAATTAGCAATTCTTTACCACAATCAGGGCAATTTTCTCCTAGTTTTTCTACTTGTTTTTGACTTTGAATACTTGTTTTTCCATCGTTGATTTTAGTGATAAATGGTTCATAAAATTCATTTAAAACCTCATCTAAATCACGCCCATGGGTTGCAATCTCATCTAAACGCTCTTCCATATTGCTAGTAAATTTCGCATCTACTATTTGCATAAAATGTTCTTCTAAAAATTCTATGATTTTTTCGCCTTTTTCTGTAGGGATTAGTTGTTTTTTCTCTAACTTCACATAATCTCTATCAATTAAAAGGCTTGTTGTAGGTGCGTAAGTGCTAGGACGACCTATGCCTAATTCTTCAAGTTGCTTAATAAGACTTGCTTCGTTGTATCTTGCAGGTGGCTCTGTGTGTAAGGTCTTTATTTTTGAGCTTTGTAAAGTCATTTTATCGCCTTTATTTAAAGCAGGTAAAATCTTATCTCCACTAGCATCATCATTCAATCTTAAATGCCCATCAAAAAGCACTCTTCTTCCACTTAGTTTAAACTTCGCCTTATTACTTGTGATATAAATTGTATTGTTTTCTATCTTCGCATCAGCCATTTGGGTCATTAAAAATCTATCATAAATTAATTTATACAATTTATATTCATCAGCCTTTAAATACTCTTTAGCAATTTCAGGAGTAAAGCTAACATTAGTTACACGAATAGCTTCGTGAGCTTCTTGAGCGCCTTTGCTCTTAGTCTCATAAACTCTTGCTTTAGTCGGTAAATATTCTTTGCCATAGTCTTTTGCGATTTGCTCTCTTGCTGATTTTATTGCTTCTTCGCTTAAGTTTAAGCTATCAGTTCTCATATAAGTAATTGCACCCATAAATCCTGCGTGAGTTTGAACGCCTTCATATAAAGTCTGTGCTAACATCATAGTTTTTTTAGGAGAAAAACCTAATTTAGAACTAGCAGCTTGTTGTAAAGTAGAAGTCATAAAAGGTGGTTTTGGACTATCTTTACGCTCTTTTATACTGATTTCATCTACGATAAAATCCGAGCTTTTAATGTGTTTTAGGATTTCTTCGGCTAAGGCTTTTTCAGTAATGCTTGTTTTTGATAATTTCTTGTTATCAAATTCTATTAATTCTACTTCTAAATCTGTTTTAAACTTAGTATCAAGTTCATAATACTCAATGCTTACGAAATTTCTTATTTCTCGCTCTTTTAAGATAATTAATCTTAAAGCCGCACTTTGAACCCTACCAGCACTAAGCTTGCTTGCTACCTTGCTTGATAATAAGCCACTTAATTTAAAGCCCACAATTCTATCTAGCATACGCCTAGCTTGTTGAGCATTTACGCTATTTAAATCTATTTTTCTTGGGTGTTTAATAGCGTTTAAAATAGCGTCTTTTGTAATTTCGTGAAAAACTATTCTATCATAGCCTAAAACATCTCCGCCTAAGATATTTGCTAGATGATATGCAATTGCTTCTCCTTCTCTATCTTCATCGGTTGCTAGTAAGACTTTAGCACCTTTGCTAAGGCTTTTTAATTCTTTTACTATGCTTGAGTGAGTTTTACTGATTTCATAATTAGGTTTAAAATGTCCATCTTCTATATCAATTCCTAATTTATTTTTAGGCAAATCCCTAATATGACCTTTAGACGCAATTACGCTATATTCACTACCTACAAATCTTGAAATTGTTTTAGCTTTGCTTGGTGATTCTACTATTATTAGGGTATTACTCATTCGTTCTCCTTGATTAAAACATTGGCAAATTCATCATATAATTTTCTATATTCATCGCCAAGTTTTACTAAATCTTTATTTGTGCTAATGTATTCTAAATCCTTTAACACTGCATAATCTTTTAAAAAATTATTTGCATTTTCTTTTTTAAGATAAGTTTTTGCAAGTTCGTTATATACATTTAAAAATTCCTTTTGAAAATCTTCAAATTTTTCTAAATCAACACTTAATAAAGTATCATCTGAAAAGCTTAAAACCTTGCTCTTAAACAATATCGCTAAAAATATCAAACCTTCACAATAATAAGGCTCTATTTCTTTAGTGCTTTTATAAGCCATTAAAGATACTGCTCTACTTGTTATATTTGCTAATAAGGCCTTTTTGTATTTTTCATCAAAATGATTGCAAAAATCATATATCCCACCAGCACTTGCTTTAAATTCTTCAATATTTTTAAATACCCCATTAGTATTCATTAAGCTTTCTGTATCGCTACCTATAAAGAAAATATGTCCTGCTTCGTGTCCAATGGTGCTAATCTCATAAATCTTTTTCCATAAAAACTCATCATTTAATACGCTTTTATTGTAGTCGTTAAAGGCTTTATCAAATACTTTTTGATTTAGCATTGTTCTTGGTTTTGATTTTGTTTTTTTATAGACAAAATCTAAAAATGCAAATATTTTTTTGCCATAATTTGCCGATACAAATTCATCATTTGGCACAACTTGAGCTGAAAATAAGCCATTTAATTCTGCTCCATAATAAAGTATAGGTTTGCTAATATGAAGTTCAATTTTGTCTAAATTAGCTAGGCTTAGATTTAATGCGTTTTGATTAGTTATATTAGCGTTTTTATAAGCTTTATTTAAGCTATTTTTCATCTTATTAACAAAACTTTCACTATTAAAATCATAATTATCATCAATTCTAATATCCCACTCAAGTGCTACTGAATGAGTAAAAGCGTCTTCGTAATATTCTAAAAAATGCCCAACTTGAATGAAGTCTTTTGCCCCCATCCAAGCTATTTCAGCATTTTGCCAAGGCTTTAGGCTAAGCTCTTTACTCATTAAAGCATTTTGCAATGCTTTAAGATATTTTATATATGCTTCATTTTTATGATTTAATTTAAAAAACTCATTAAAGTATTCATCAATCTTTTTAAATTCTTCTTCAAAATATAAAGAATATGGTAAAAGCTCTGGTTTAGTATCCAAATTAATTGCTATTGCATAAATCCTAGTAGCTATTTCATCATTTTCATCAAGATAATAAAGCTTATTATTTTTTATAAACTCATAAGGATTTTCTAAACTTTTAAAAAATTCATTATTTTTTTCAATTGCCTTATCCCATTTAGGCTGAATACTATTAAAAACAAGACCGATTTTATGCACTAGATTTAATAAATCTACATAAAATTTATCTAAACAAGGTGTGATATCTTCTAATAACCTACATTGATTTTTTTCCCAAAAATTACGAGTGAATTTAAAACTTTTATCTTTAGCTAGATTTAAATTTATATTTTCTTTTTTGCAAGTATTAATAAATAATGTTGTATTTAAGTCCAATATTCTCATCAAACAAGAATAAAAATTTTCATTATTTTTTTGTAGTGAGAGTTCATCTAATAATCTTTCTATGTCATACGCTAATTCATTATTATCGCCAAGTTTTAAATTGTATAAATTAAAAATATCTAATTCGTATTTTTTAATTACAGTTGATAACATACCATACTCTTTTATTTGTTTTTTGAATTATTAATAATATTATTTAAATGTAACTCACAAATATTTATTTTTTTCTCATCACTCAAAAATCCATCTAAATCATTTAATACATAAGGTAATAAATCCTTATTTAAAGCTTTTGTATTCATATTTATATGATTTGACATTAAAGAAATTTTATTTAAAAAATATTCTACTTTATCAAAATTATGAAAAATTTCTCTATTTTTTAAAATTTCTAATGAAACCACTCCAGCACACCTAAAAAATATAAATGCTAATGTATCTAAAAATGCAAAATAATACGAAATTTCTTGGTCATTTTTTATTAAATCCACAAAATTTATTAATAAATTAGAAAAAAATTCGGTCTCATCCTTAATATCAACGAAATTTCTATTTAAAAATTTAAGCAAATCAGTATATTCCTTATTTTCAGAAATTTTAATTAAATTTTCAATAACAAATTTTTGCCCTTCTAAATAAAATTGAAAATTTAAAAATGAACAAGGATAATTAATAGAATTTTTTTCTAATACAAATTTTCTAGAAGATATAATATCATACACCCAACCGTGATCTAAAATATCTTTAGAAAAAATTTGAAAAACTTCTAAAGTGTCTGCTATGAGTTCATTTGCATAATTATTCATTTTTACTTCTAAATCTAATTTAATAAAATCATCAACACTAATATTACAAGACTTAGAACAAGCAATATTCAAATTACGCTCAATATCCATTCCATACATTTGAATCAAATAATTATTTCTATACATTTTAACTCCTTATTGTTTTATATCTATAACATAAACATACCTATATGGACGTAACATTTTAGTATCTTCTAATAAAGCTTTTTTATATCCTGCTTCATCAATAATCTTAGAAACTGTTCCAACATAAATACCATCAACAAAAATACCATCCATTCCACTAGTATAAACCTTATCTCCTACTTTAATACTTTCATAATCTCTAATGAAATTTACATAACTAGCATTATTAGTGCCTTGAACTATTGCTGGGACATTATTTTCACCAACTCTTACAGAAAAAGCACATTGATTACTATTAAGACTTAAGGCATAAGCTCTATCATTATTGCTATACATAACACCGACTACACTATTATTATAAATTAAACCATAAGTTTTATTATTTTGAATATTTCCATAACTTACCCAAAATTTATTAAGCTCATTCATCTTTTCGTAGCTTAAAATCCTTGCTAATTTTAAGTCATATTCATATTCTTTAAGATTATGTGCTTTAAGCAAACTTTTATATTCAATCAATAAATTATTATATAAAATCTCATATTTTTTAAGCTTATTATTTTCAACTTGCAAAGAATTAATCTGTTCAATTTGATTAAAATAACTTTTTACATTATTAGAGATAGTATCAAAAGTATCATAAAATTTATTTATAACAAAATCATTAACCCCTAAAACCGTATTTTTTACATTCGTTGAAAAATAATAAGAACTAATAAATAATACGCAAATTAGGAGTATTAATTTTAATTTATTCATCGTTTGTTATTTGTTTGAGTAAAGAAATCTCTTCAAGTATTTTTCCAGTTCCCCTTGCTACTGCGTGAAGTGGCTCATCAGCAACATAAACAGGTAATTTTACAATATCGCTTAAATATTTATCAATTCCACGAATTAATGCTCCACCACCAGTTAGCACTATACCATTTTCTACAATATCACCTGCAAGTTCTGGTTTTGTATTTTCTAATACAAATTTAAGTGCATCAGCAATTTCTTTTAAAGGCTCTTTTATAGCTTCACGAATATCTTCACTACTTAATTCAACCTTACTTAAAAGCCCTTTTACTTGGTCTTTTCCTTTAACAACTATAGTTAATTCTTCATCTAATTGTATAGCTGAACCTACTTTAATTTTAATATCTTCGCTAGTTCTTTCGCCTATTATTAAATTGTATTTTTCTTTTACATAATTTACAATTGAGCTATCTAACTTATCTCCTGCTGTCCTAATACTTTTTGCAGTATGAAGCCCACCTAAAGTAATAACTCCTATTTCAGTAGTTCCACCACCAATGTCAACTACTAATGAACCTATAGGTTCTTGTACTGGAAGATTTGCACCAATTGCTGCTGCCATTGGCTCTTCAACCAAATACACTTCTCTTGCACCTGCACTCAAAGCACTTTCACGAACTGCTTTTCGTTCTACTTGAGTTAGACCATAAGGAACTGATATTAATATTCTAGGACGCAAAAAACTCTTTCTTTTATGTGTTTTTTCAATAAAATATCTAATCATTTTTTCAGTCATATCAAAATCAGCTATAACCCCATCTCTCATAGGACGAATTGCTTGAATTTCACTAGGAGTTTTGCCTAGCATTTCCTTGGCTTCTTTACCCACTGCTAGTATTTTACTCTTACCATATTTTGTATGCTGAACTGCTACAACACTTGGCTCATCAATTACTACGCCCTTATCTTTTACTAACACAAGGGTATTTGCTGTACCTAAATCAATACCCATATCACTTGAAAATAACCCTATTAAATGGTCTAGTATCATTTATTATCCTTAATTTTTAAAAAAATAGCATCGCCTTCGCCATTAACAAAATCTTTATTTATAACGATTTCATAACCTTCATATTTATCTAAATCAAACATTAAATCAAGTAACAATTGCTCTAATATCCCACGAAGACCTCTTGCTCCTGTTTTTCTATCAAGAGCTTTTTTAGCAATAGCTAAAAGTGCGTCTTTATCAAATTCTAATTTAACACCATCAAAATCAAAAATCTTTTGATATTGCTTGATTATTGAATTTTTTGGCTCAATTAAAATTCTTACCATATCTTCTTCGCTAATTTCATTAAGACTTGCAATTGCGTGCAATCTTCCAACTAATTCAGGAATTAGACCAAATTTAATCAAATCATCAGGCTCAATATGTGAATACAATTCATCTTCACTAAGTTTAACACTAGTAGTATCAAAACCCATTACATTCTCGCCTTGCTTTTGCTTTAAAATCTCTTCAATTCCATCAAAAGCACCACCACAGATAAATAAAATATTTGAAGTATCAACTTGAATAAATTCTTGATTTGGGTGTTTTCTACCGCCTTGTGGTGGGACATTTACAACGCTACCTTCTATTATCTTAAGCAATGCTTGCTGAACGCCTTCTCCACTTACATCTCTTGTAATTGAGCGGTTTTCTCCCTTTCTTGCGATTTTATCAATTTCATCAATGAAAATTATCCCACATTCAGCACGTTCAACATTATAATCAGCCACTTGTAAAAGTCTTGTTAAGATATTTTCAACATCTTCTCCTACATATCCAGCTTCAGTTAAACTCGTAGCATCGCAAATTGCTATAGGAATATCAAGTGCTTTTGCCATAGTTTGAGCTAAAAGTGTCTTACCACTTCCTGTAGGTCCAACTAATAATATATTTGATTTTGCTAATTCAACATCACTCTCATCAGTATTACTCATAAGCCTTTTATAATGATTATGAACGCTTACACTTAAAACTTTTTTTGCTCTATCTTGACCGATTACATAATTGTCCAAGTATTTTTTTAAATTTTTTGAACTAATATCTTTCAAAGTATTTTTAACTTCATCTACGGACAAACGCTTATCTTTAGCATCATACATTTTAAATATGACACCAGCACATGTAGGACAAATCGCACTCTTACTACTAGAAACCAAATCAAACGGATAAGATTTGCCACAAAAACTACAAATATTATTACTCATTATCATTTCCTTTCACTGGAATTCCACGCTTTGTATTTAAAATAAACGAGCATAATTTAACAACTTCGGCAGAATTTGAACTCTCATATAAAGCTTTTGCTCTATCGCTAATTAGCCCTGTTTTGCTTCTAAAAATCTTACTAAATGCTTCACTTAATTCATTTATTTTATCTTTTTCTAAATGTCTTCTAAGCCCTACTAAATTAAGACTTCTAACATAAGCACGATTACCTTCAGCTAGACAAAAATGTGGTAAATCTTGAGATAATGCTGAAGCACCTCCAAGCATACAATAATCGCCTATTTTAACCCATTGATGAACCGGAGTAAGTCCGCCAATCACACTAAATGAGCCAACTTCAACATGCCCTGCTAAGGTTACATTGTTTGCTAAAATTATATTATCAGCTAAGGTGCAATCGTGTGCAATATGAACATAAGCCATTATGAAATTATTATTTCCAACTCTTGTGTATCCATCGCCTTTTTGTGTACCACAATTTATAGTGCAAAACTCACGAATAGTTGTGTTATCACCTATTATTAAAGCTGAAAAATCATCGTTTTTATAAGAAATATCTTGTGGAATATCACCTAAAATAGCATAAGAAAAAATCTTGCAATTATTTCCTATTTTTGTATTTCCTAAAATTCTTGCACCACTTTTAATAATGCAATTATCACCAATTTCTACATTACTTCCTATATATGCAAAAGGCTCAATGCTAACATTTTTGCCTATTTTTGCACCATTTTCTATTATTGCTAAATCTGAAATCATTTATCTACTATCATCGCTTTTAAAATTGCTTGAGTGCATAATGTATCATCTACATAAGCCTCGCCACTAAACACCCACATTGCTCCACGATTTTTAACAACGCTCATTTTATATACTAATTTATCGCCTGGTCTTACTGGTGATTTGAATTTTACTTCTTCCATTCCTGTAAAATACACTACCTTGCTTTTAGGATCAACACTATCTTTCATACTCTGAAAAGCTAAAATTCCACCCGTTTGAGCCATTCCTTCTAATATCATTACTCCTGGATAAATAGGATGACCTGGAAAATGACCTGCAAATACTTGATCACTTATACTAACATTCTTATAACCTATAACATAGCCTTCATCTAAATTAATTTCTGTGATTTTATCAACTAACAAAAATGGTGGTCTATGTGGTAAAATTTCTTGAATTTGCATTACATCTAACATTTAATTCCTTTAAATTCTATATAAAAATATTTTAATTTTAGCAAATAAACAAAGCGTTACATTATTCTTCTAATAAGTCCTTTTCGCCTTTTTTACGAGCTGCTATGATTAATGGAACTCCACTTAAATCATAATGCTTTCTTAATACATTTTGTAAATAGCGTTTGTAAGAAAAATGAAGTGCTTTTGGTCTATTCATTACAAGTGCGATTTTTGGTGGCGCAACGCTATATTGAGTAGCGTAATAAATCTTAACAAGTTTGCCTTTATCGTGTGGTAATGGATGAGCTAGACAAGCTTCTTCTATGATTTGATTTAGTTTTGAAGTTTGGATTTTTTGAATGTAGTTTGAATGCACTTTTAAGATTAAATCCAAAAGATTTTTAATACGCTTTTTGCTAAGTGCTGAAACACTAATAATTGGTGCATAGGCTAAGAATTTAAATCTATCAAGTCTTAAATGTTTGCAAACTTCATCAAATTCTTTATCACTCTTACCACATAAATCCCATTTATTTAAAACTATAATCACGCCTAAATAATTCTTACCTAAAAGCCCAGCTATTCTTTCATCAAGCTCGTTAAATCCTTCAGCCGCATCTAATACAAGAAGAGCAATTTGAGAGTTTTCTAGCATTTTTTCGGTGCGATTTAGAGCGTATTTTTCTATACCTAAAATTTTACTTCTTCTTCTAATTCCTGCGGTATCAACAAATTCAAGCGTTTTGCCATTATATTCAATACTTTCATTTACAGGATCAATCGTAGTTCCTGCAATGCTACTTACAACACATCTTTCATCATTTACAAGTGCGTTTAAAAGTGAGCTTTTACCTACATTTACACGCCCTAAAATTGAGATTTTTATATGATTTTCATCAATTTCGCTAACTTCGTTAATGCCTTCTTCATCATATTCACCAGCTATATTTTCATCTAAGAAATCTTCTAAGCTAAGCTCTGAATTATCAGGCACGAAAGTATCACGCAAATGTGAGCTTAAAAAATCATTTAATTCATCAATTCCCGTTGCGTGAGATACGCTTATATTAAATACATTTTTAAATCCAAAACGAGTAAATTCCAAGCTTCTTTCTTCATCTTTTTTACTATCTACTTTATTAATTACTAAAGCTGTTGGTTTTTTAAGCTTTAATAAATCATAAAAATAAGCCCTATCATCATCATTTGCACCCAATTTACAATCTACCATATAAACGATTATATCAGCGTCTTTTGCTTCTTTTAAGGTGTTCTTTTTAACATTTTGAAATAATTCATCTTTATCATCAAGCCCACCGCTATCTACTAAAATAGCCTTTTTTCCATTAATATCAACTATTTTTCTATTAGTATCTCTAGTAGTGCCACTAATATCAGAAGTTATCGCTAAGCGTTCTTTTGCCAAGCGATTAAATAGTGAGCTTTTGCCAACATTTGGCTTTCCTATTAACATTATTTTTTGCATATAAAATTCCTATAATTTTTGTTTGATTGTAGCTTGAATTGTTTAAAAGTAAAAAACTAAATAATTGAAATATTTAAAATTTCTACCTTGATTTCTCAAGGTAGAATAAGAAAATTATGAATGATTATTTATGTTATTAAAATCATCCATATTATGTAAATTTTTATCAGCTAAGCTATAATTTTTACTTAAATCAAGATTTATATAGCCCTCTTGAACTTCATAAGATTTAGTTTCAGTTTTGCCAAATACATCTTTAGTTGTATCTAAAACATCATTAGCATCAATAGTAGTCGTATTTGCAACCTGATTACTAACTACATTATCAAAGCTTAAATTAAACCCACTATCGTCACTTATTAAATTATTACCTGATAAATCAGCATAAACTAGATTTGTACTAGCTGATACATTTGTATTACCTACTACAGCAAAGTGATATTCATAATTACCAAATTCATTGCAAGGTAATGTTGGAGTATATGTAAATTTACCATCAATTGATATGAATGAATCTTGAGTCATTTTACCATTTGGTTCAACTATAGTAATTACAACACTTTGTGCACCTTTAGCATCAAATTCACCAACAAATGTTGGGGTTCTATCTTCTGTTTTTGTTCCAGGTTCTACTGGAGTTTGATTATTAAATGAGCCTGATTCATCACCTACTAAAATAGTAACTTTCATTCCATTAGTTGAATTATCAACTGGTTTATCTTCAGGAACAACTACTGTATCAGCTGGTTTGTTGTCTAATTCAGCTGAAGTAGATGGAACATATAAAGATATTGCTAATGTTTCTTTAGCATTAATATGTTCTTGTCCTACAACCTCAAAACTAAAGTCATAATTACCAAAATTACCACAACCAAATACAGGTTTATAAGTAAATTTACCATCAATAGCTTCTACATGTGCTGAAACAAAACCTGTTGGAGTTTTAATTTCAATATTTACTATTTGATGTCCTTTACCATTAAATTCACCTTTTACTATCGGACTTAAATCATCAGTAGCTTTTGCTTCAATATTTAAAATACTACCAAATGCACCATTATTTTCAAAGAATTCAATTTTCATATTATTATCAACTACATTACCTGATAAATCAGCATAAACTAGATTTGTACTAGCTGATACATTTGTATTACCTACTACAGCAAAGTGATATTCATAATTACCAAATTCATTGCAAGGTAATGTTGGAGTATATGTAAATTTACCATCAATTGATATGAATGAATCTTGAGTCATTTTACCATTTGGTTCAACTATAGTAATTACAACACTTTGTGCACCTTTAGCATCAAATTCACCAACAAATGTTGGGGTTCTATCTTCTGTTTTTGTTCCAGGTTCTACTGGAGTTTGATTATTAAATGAGCCTGATTCATCACCTACTAAAATAGTAACTTTCATTCCATTAGTTGAATTATCAACTGGTTTATCTTCAGGTTCTACTGGAGTTGGTTCAGGTTTAGGTTCTACTGGAGTTACTACATCAACTGGTTT